>JBPEXC010000078.1:0-4307 GCA_052032035.1 Acidimicrobiales bacterium
CGGTGGCCCCGACCGCAGCGTGGCGGGGGGTGCCGAGGAACTCGAGCTGGTAGGCCCCGAGCCGCAGCGCGGCCCGCACCTGGGGCTCGACCTCGGTGAGCAGGAAGCGGTCGACCACGAAGTCGCAGGCCCGACGCATCCGGGTCGTGCCGTAGACCAGCTCGGTGACGAACGCCCGGTCGCGTCGGTCGAGCTGCTTGCGTTCGAGGAGCTTGGGCAGCAGCAGGTTGGCGTAGGCCCCGGTCTCCTCGATCCGCACCAGGGCGTCGATGGCGGCACGGCGGGCGGCCACACCCGAGCTGCCCGAACCGCCGCCGTCGCGGCGCGGCGCGCCGCTCATGTCAGCCGGTCCGTCGGGCCCGGTCGGGCGCCGTTGCGCCAGTCGCCGGCGGCCATGCGGGCCTTGCCCTCGGGCTGCACCACCACGAGTTCGAGCGCCCCCTCGCCGGTGCCCACCACCACCCCGTCGAACTCGCCCGGCGCCAGGTCGGAACGATCGAGCACCCGGACCTCCCACACCCGCAGCCGCTTGCCGCGGAACGTCGCCCAGGCGCGACCGAGCCGGATCGTGCGATCCAGCTCGACGGCCGGGCGACCGAGGTCGAGCGCGAACTCGCTCGGGTCGAGCTTGGCGGCATACACCGGTTCCCCGACCTGCGGCTCGGGTTCGCCCAGGCCGTCGAGACCGTCGGCGAGGGCGTCGACCAGGAGGGTCGACCCCAGCTCGATCAGCTCACCGCGCAGACCCTCGAGCGTGGCGTCGTGCGGGATCGGCACGGTCGCCCGGCGGTAGACGCCGCCGGTGTCGAGTCCTTCCTCCACCGCCATCAGGCACACGCCGGTCTCGGCGTCACCGGCGAGGATCGCCCGCTCGACCGGGGCCGCGCCGCGCCAGCGGGGCAGCAGCGAGAAGTGGATGTTGATCATGCGCAGGTGGGCGAGCAAGGGCGGCTTGATCAGTCGGCCGTAGGCGACGACGACCCCGAGGTCGGCGTCGACGTCGAGGACGTCGTCGATGCGATCGGTCACCGGCAGGCCGAGCTCGATCGCGGCGGCCTTCACCGGGGAGGGAACCAGTGTGGAGCCGCGGCCGCGCCGCTTGTCGGCGGCAGTGACGACGAGGACGATCTCGTGGCCGGCGTCGACGAGGGCTCGCAGCGGTGGGACGGCGACGGCGGGGGTGCCGAGGTAGACGAGGCGCATCGACGGCCTCAGGGGAGGGTGAGGCCGGGCTTCGGGGGCGGCGTGGGCGCGGCACTCGGCGACCGTCGGGCTCCGGCGGCCAGGAACCGCTCCCGCACCGCGGTCATCGCCTCGGCCTTGGTGTCGCCCTCCAGATGGTCGACCAGGAGCACGCCGTCGAGGTGATCGAGTTCGTGCTGGAACAGGCGGGCCTCGAGCTCGTCGGCCTCGACCGACACCTCGTTGCCGTCGAGGTCGTAGCCGGTGATGTGCACCAGCTTCGGACGGCGGATCTCCCAGCTCAGACCCGGGACCGACAGGCAGCCCTCGGTGTAGAACCACTCGCCGTCCGACTCGGTGATGACCGGGTTGACGATCACCTTGGGGTCGCGCCCGTCCTCGCCGCCGAGGTCGTAGACGAAGAGCCGCTTGCCCACACCGATCTGCGGGGCGGCGAGGCCGATCCCGGGTTCGGCGTACATCGTGGCGAGCATGTCGTCGGCCAGGGCCGCCAGCGCGCCGTCGATGTCGGTCACCTCGTCGGCCACCGCACGCAGCACGGGATCGCCGTAGACCCGGACATCGAAGGGGGACGTCATGGCTGCAAGGCTACCGTTCGACCCGATGTCCCAGTACTTCGAGGCCTCGCCGTCGACGCCGTCCGAGCGCCGCACCGTGGCCCTCGTGCTGCCCGACCTCACCGTCGAACTGACCACCGATCGGGGGGTCTTCTCCCCCGGCCACGTCGACGCCGGCTCCAAGCTGTTGCTCCTCGAGGGCCCGGCCCCCGACCCCGCGGCACGGGTCGTACTCGATCTCGGCGCCGGCTACGGGCCGATCACCGTCGCCCTCGCCCGCCGTCACCCGGCGGCGACCGTGTGGGCCGTCGAGGTCAACGAACGGGCCCGGGAGCTGGCCCGCCTCAACGCCCGGGCCGCCGGGTGCGACAACGTGGTGGTCGCCGCCCCCGACGAGGTGCCCGACGATCTGGTGGTCGACCGGCTGTGGTCGAACCCGCCGATCCGCATCGGCAAGGCTGCGCTCCACGAGCTCCTGCTCCGGTGGTTGGGCCATCTCTCACCGGCCGGTTCGGCCCATCTGGTCGTCCAGAAACACCTCGGGGCCGACAGCCTGCAGCGCTGGCTCGGTGAGCAGGGCTTCAGTGTCGAGCGCCGCCGGTCGCGCAAGGCGTTCCGCCTCCTCGACGTCAGCCGCTGACACCAGGGATCGACCCCCGAGATTCTTCGCCGGCCGACTCGACCGGTGCGCGAGGCGGGGCCTAACGTCCGCGCATGGATCAACTGGAGAATGCGACCAAGTTCTACATCGACGGGCAGTGGGTGGAGCCCTCCACCGATGACCGCATCGACGTGATCAACCCCGCCACCGAGGAGCCGATCGGCACGATCGCGCTCGGCGGCACCGCCGATGTCGACGCCGCCGTCGACGCCGCCGTCCGGGCCTTCGACTCCTGGTCGCAGTCGACCGTCGAGGAGCGCCTGGCGCTGCTCAACAAGATCACCGAGCTGATCGGCGCCCGCAGCGAGGACCTCGCCAACGCCATCAGCGCCGAGATGGGCGCCCCCGGCGGCCTCGCCAAGGCGGCCCAGGCCCCCGCCGGCCTCGCCCACTTCGCCACGACCGCCGCCGTGCTCGCCGACTACCAGTTCGAGGAGCAGGTCGGCACCTCGCTGATCGTCAAGGAGCCCGTCGGCGTGGTCGGCATGATCACGCCGTGGAACTGGCCGATCAACCAGATCGCCTGCAAGGTCGCCCCCGCCCTCGCCGCCGGCTGCACGATGGTGCTCAAGCCCTCCGAGGTCGCCCCGCTCAACGCGATCATCTTCGCCGAGATCATGCACGAGGCCGGCGTCCCGGCCGGCGTGTTCAACCTGGTCAACGGCGACGGCCCGACCGTCGGCGCCCACCTGTCGCAGCACCCGGGCGTCGACATGATGTCGTTCACCGGCTCCACCCGGGCCGGCGTCGAGGTGGCCAAGGGCGCCGCCCCGACCGTGAAGCGCGTCGCCCAGGAGCTCGGCGGCAAGTCGGCCAACATCATCCTCGACGACGCCGATCTCGAGAAGGCCGTCGGCCGTGACGCCTTCGGCATGTGCATGAACTCCGGCCAGTCGTGCAACGCCGCCACCCGCATGCTCGTGCCCAACTCGAAGATGGACGAGGCGATCGCCATCGCCAAGGCCGCCATGGAGAACGTCACCGTCGGCTCGCCGACCAGCGATGGCACCACGATCGGCCCGGTCGTCTCCGAGGCCCAGTGGAACAAGATCCAGGGCCTGATCCAGACCGCGATCGACGAGGGCGCCACCCTCGTCACCGGTGGCCTCGGCCGCCCCGACGGTCTCGACGCCGGCTACTACGTGAAGCCGACCCTGTTCGCCCACGTCACCAACGACATGACGATCGCCCAGGAGGAGGTCTTCGGGCCGGTCCTGGTCATGATCGGCTACGAGGACGACGACGACGCCGTCCGCATCGCCAACGAGACC
This sequence comes from Acidimicrobiales bacterium, assembly GCA_052032035.1. Classification (GTDB taxonomy): domain Bacteria; phylum Actinomycetota; class Acidimicrobiia; order Acidimicrobiales; family SZUA-35; genus JAWSVN01. Next base: position 3,693 of record JBPEXC010000078.1, read on the forward strand.
GTCTACGGCCTGTCGGGCTACGTGTCGGGCAGCGCTGAGCGGGCGATCGACATCGCCCGTCGAATCCGCACCGGCAACGTGCACGTCAACGGCGCCGGCCCCGACTTCGCCGCCCCGTTCGGCGGCTACAAGCAGTCGGGCAACGGCCGCGAGTGGGGCAGCCACGGGCTCGACGAGTTCCTCGAGACCAAGGCCATCCTCGGCGCCACCGTCTAGTCAGCAACACCGTCTGACGCTCCCCAGTTCCTGCAACCGGTTGTCGCCGGCGCCACGTCTGGCGCTGGGGGCAACCGGTTGCCGCGTCCGGGTCAGACCCGCGGTGGGTCGACGGCGACCCGCACCCGGGCCTTCGGTCGCGGGGCGGCCGCGAGGGCGTCGGCCAGCGTGGCCGGATCGGGCGCACGCACGAGGTAGCGGCCCCGATCGTCCGGACCGAGCAACTCCACGCCGAGCACGCCGCGGAGTTCCTCCGCCATCGCCTCGGCCCCGGCGCCGCTCAGTTCGGCCAGCGCCGAGGTCGGCGGCATCCCGGTCGCCTCCCGCAGTTCGCGTTCAGCGGACGCGAAGCGTGACGGATCCGCCAGGTGGGCGGCGTGCAGTACCAGGTGATCGGGG
>JBPEXC010000079.1:0-2786 GCA_052032035.1 Acidimicrobiales bacterium
CGGCCCGACCCACGCCAGCCCGGCGTCGAGGACCGCCTGCGCGAACTCGGCGTTCTCGGACAGGAACCCGTAGCCGGGGTGCACGGCCTCACAGCCGGTCGACAGCGCCGCCTCGATCACGGCGTCGGCCCGCAGGTAGCTGGTCGCAGGGCTGGCGCCGCCGAGCGCGACCGACCGATCGACCATCGCGACGTGCCGGGCGGTCCGGTCGGGATCGGAGTGGACCCCGACGGTGTCGATGCCCAGCCGGCGGGCCGTCGCCGCGATGCGGCAGGCGATCTCGCCGCGGTTGGCGATCAGGAGTCGTTCGAACATCAGTGCCTCCAGACGCCGTAGCTGTCGGCGCCCACGATCTCGCCCGAGTGCACGGCCGACAGGGCCATGCCGAGCACGGTGCGGGTGTCGGCCGGGTGGATGATGCCGTCGTCCCACACCCGGCCGGTGGCGAACAGGGCGGTCGACTCGGTCTCGATCTGGCCCTCGAGGGCTGCGGTCTGGGCGGCGAGGGCCTCCTCGTCGACCTCGACGCCGCGGCCGGCGGCGGCGTTCCGGGCGATGATCTCCATCACCCCCGCCAGCTGCTTGGGGCCCATCACCGCGATGCGGTGGTTGGGCCAGGAGAAGATGAAGCGGGGGTCGTAGGCCTTGCCGCTCATCCCGTAGTTGCCCGCCCCGTAGCTGGCGCCCACCATCAGGTCGAGGTGGGGCACCGTCGAGTTGGAGACGGCGTTGATCAGCTTGGCGCCGTTGCGGATGATGCCGCCCTGCTCGGCCTTCGACCCCACCATGAAGCCGGTGATGTTGTGGAGGAACAGCAGCGGGATCTCGGCCCGGTTGGCGAGCTGGATGAACTGGGCGCCCTTGCTGGCCTCCTCGGAGAACAGGATGCCGTTGTTGCCGAGGATCCCGATCGGGAAGCCGCACAGCGAGCCCCACCCGCACACCAGCTTGTCGCCGTAGAGCGGTTTGAACTCCTCGAACCGGGAACCGTCGAGCACCCGGGCCAGCACCTCGCGCACGTCGAAGGGGATGCGGACGTCGGCCGACGCACAACCGAGCAGTTCGGCCGGGTCGAACAGTGGCGGGTCGGGCGGCAGGGTCGGGCCGGGTCCACGCTTGCGCCAGTTGAGGTGGGCCACGATCTGGCGGGTGATCCGCAGGGCGTCGTCCTCGTCGACCGCGAGATGGTCGGCCAGGCCCGAGGTGCGGGCGTGCATCTCGGCGCCGCCGAGGGTCTCCTCGTCGACGATCTCGTCGATCGCCATCTTCACCAGGGGCGGTCCGCCGAGGTAGGCGGTGCCGCGACCGGCGACGAACACCGTGTAGTCGCTCATGCCGGGCACGTAGGCCCCGCCTGCGGTGTTCGGACCGAAGGCGACGGTGATCGTCGGGATGCCGGCCTGGGACAGCTGGGTGAGGTGTTTGAACTGCGCTCCGCCCCGCACGAAGATGTCGGCCTGCCGAGGCAGGTCGGCGCCCGCGGACTCGTTGAGGTTGATCACCGGCAACCGGTTCTGGCGGGCGATCTCGTAGAACCGCTCGCTCTTGGTCACCGTCGACGGGTTGGCCGACCCACCCCGGTAGGTCATGTCCGAGCCGGTGATCGCGCACTCGACGCCCTCGACCACGCCGATACCCATCGCCACGCCGGCGCCGACCGGGTCGCCGGTGCCCCACGCGGCCAGCGGCGACAGCTCGAGGAAGGGCGAGCCCGGGTCGACGAGCCGCTCGATGCGCTCACGAACGAGGAGCTTGCCTCGTCGCCGGTGGCGGTCGACGTAGCGCTGCCCGCCCACGCCGGGAACCGAGGCCAGCTCGTTCGCGACCTCGTCCCACAGTGCCTGCATCGCCGCGAGGTTGTCGCGGTAACGCTCGCTCGAGGGATCGAGGCTGGTGCCGAGCGGTGTGCCGATGGTGCCGAGAGTGTCGGTGGTCACGATCCGCACGGTACCAGAGAGGCCTCGGTGGTACCGCAACTGCTACGGTCCCCGGATGGTCGATCTTGCCACCGTCCGTGCCGATCTCGCTGCCGAACACGCCGCCCTCGATGCCGTGGTCGCAGACCTCGACGACGCGGCGTGGCGGACGGCCACCGCCAGCCCGGGTTGGGGCGTGGCCGAACAGATCGCCCACCTGACCTACTTCGACGGCACCGCCACCGCCGCCATCGTCGACCCGGACGGCTTCGCGGGCACCGTCGCCGCCCTGCTCGGGGCCGACGACGTCGACGCGATGACCGTCGGTCCACTCGTCGCCCTCGACGGTGCCGCCCTGCTGGCGGCGTGGCGCGACGGGCGGGCCGCCCTCCTCGCCGCCTCGGAGCAGCTGGGCGAGCGCGATCGGGTGCCGTGGTACGGGCCGTCGATGGGGGCCAAGTCGTTCCTGACGGCCCGGTTGATGGAGACCTGGGCCCACGGCACCGACGTGGCCGACGCGCTGGGAGCGACCCTGCCGGCCACCGATCGGTTGGCCCACATCGCCCGCCTCGGCGTCAACACCCGGGGCTGGACGTACGCCAACCGGCGCGAGGAGGCCCCCGCGGACCCGGTGCGGGTGACGCTCGACGCCCCCTCGGGGGAACGCTGGGAGCTCGGCGACCCCGACGCCGAGGAGTTCGTCGAGGGTCCGGCCCTCGACTTCTGTCTGGTCACCTCGCAGCGCCGCCACCTCGACGACACCGCCCTGCGGACCTCCCCGGTGGCCCGCCACTGGCTGGAGCGGGCCCAGCTGTTCGCCGGACCGCCCACCGACGGCCCACCGGCCGGCGGACGCTGAGCCGTCGGGCA
>JBPEXC010000008.1:0-10478 GCA_052032035.1 Acidimicrobiales bacterium
CGGCCGTCCCGATCCACTACCTGGATCACGCCGCCACGACCCCGGTGTCGGCGGCGGCGATCGACGCGCTGTGCCGGACCCTGGTCGACGAACCGGCCAACCCGTCGGGCGCCCACCGACTGGCGCGGCGGGCCAACGCCGTGCTCGACGACGCCCGCGACGAGATGGCCGACCTGCTCGGCGCCCGTGCTGGCGAGGTGATCTTCACCTCGGGTGGCACCGAGGCCGACAACCTGGCCGTCGCCGCCGCCGTCGCCGAGGGGCAGGCGACGGGGCGCACCGGGCCACCGGTGTGTTCCGCCATCGAACACCACGCCGTCCTCGAACCGATCGAGCACGCCGGCGGTGTGACGGTGCCCGTCGACGCCGCCGGTGTCGTCGACCTCGATGCGCTCGCCGCCGCGATCGACGAGCACACCCCGCTCGTGTCGGTGATGGCGGTCAACAACGAGGTCGGCACGATCCAGCCCCTCGACGCGATCGCCGAGGTCGTGCGGCGCGAGGCCCCCGGCGCCTGGTTCCACGTCGACGCCGTGCAGGGCTTCGCCTGGCTCGACCCCTCGGCCTGGGCGGCCGCCGACCTGGTCTCGGTCAGCGCCCACAAGTTCCACGGCCCCAAGGGCGTGGGCGCGCTCGTCGCCCGCGGTGGCCGCACGATCCGCCCCCTCGCCGTCGGCGGCGGTCAGGAACAGGGCCGCCGGGGTGGCACCCCGAACCTGGCCGGCATCGTGGCGATGTCGGTCGCCGCCGCCGAGGTCGCCGCCGAGCGCGAGGCCCGCAACGACCGGGTGTGGGCGCTGCGACATCGCCTGGTCGACGGGCTCGTCGCCACCGTGCCCGACACGGTCGAGACCGTGCCCCGTGAGGCCACGGTGCCCGGTATCGCCCACCTCTGCTTCGACGGTGCCGAGAGCGAGGCCCTCGTGATCCTGCTCGAACGGGGCGGGGTGATGGCGTCGGCCGCCGCCAGCTGTTCGAGCGGGGCGATGGAGCCGAGCCACGTGCTGTCCGCCATCGGTGTCGAGCGCAGCCGGGCCTTCGGTTCGCTGCGCCTCAGCCTGTCGGCCACCAGCACCGACGCCGACGTCGACGCCGCCCTCGCCGTCGTGCCCGACGCCGTCGCCCGGGCTCGCGGCGAGCGCCACCCGGTGGAGGCCGGCTGATGGCCGAGGTGATGGTCGCCCTCTCGGGTGGGGTCGACTCGTCGGTGGCGGCGGCGCTGTGCATCGAGGCCGGCCACTCGGTCACGGCGGTGACCCTGAAGCTGTGGGGCGGCGAGACCGACTCCGGCTGCTGTTCGGTGTCGGACGTGACCGATGCCCGCCGCGTGGCCAACGCCCTGGGCGTCGAGCACCACGTGTTCAACTTCGGCGACGACTTCCAGCGCCACGTGGTCGACCCCTACGTCGCCGACCACGCCGCCGGCCGGACCCCCAACCCGTGTGTGGAGTGCAATCGCCACATCAAGTTCGATCGCCTGCTCGAGCGGGCCGACGTGCTCGGTGTCGACCTCCTCGCCACCGGCCACCACGCCCGGGTCGTCGACGGGCCCGGCGGTGTGCGTCACATCGGTCGCGGCGCCGACGCCGCCAAGGACCAGTCCTACGTCCTCCACATGCTCGACGCCCCGGTGCTCCGCCGGCTGCTCCTGCCCGTGGGCGGGCTGACCAAGGACGAGGTGCGGGCCCGGGCCGCCGAGCTCGGACTGCGCACCGCCGACAAGCCCGACTCCCAGGACGTCTGCTTCATCGAGCGCAGTCCCGGCCGGGGGGTCGCGGCCCGCAAGGCGTTCCTCGGCGACCGCATCCCGCTGCGGTCGGCGCGCATCGTCGACGAGGCCGGCACCGAGCTCGGGGTGACCGACAGCATCGAGCTGGTGACCGTCGGCCAGCGCAAGGGCCTCGACCTCGGCGGTGGGGGCGAGCGGCGCTACGTCACCGACATCGACCACGAGGGGGCCGTCGTCCACGTCGGCCCACGTTCGGGGACGCTCACCGACGTCACGCCGGTGCCCGACCTGGCCTGGATCGGCGAGCCCGTCGATGGTGAGGTGCTCGTGCAGCACTCCGCCCACGGCCGGCCCGTGGCGGCAACGGTCGAGAAGGTCGACGGGGTGCCCTCGATCCGCTGGGCCGCACCCCACGTCAAGGTCGCAGCCGGCCAGGCGGTCGTGTGTTACGCCGGCGACCTGGTCGTCGCCGGCGGGACCGCGGGCGCGTGAGCGCCACCGAGCGACTCGGTCCCGACGATCTCGACCGGGCCGTCGCGATCCTCCTGGCCGGTGGTCTGGTGGCGATCCCGACCGAGACCGTCTACGGCCTGGCCGGCGACGCCGCCTCGCCCGACGCCGTCGCCGGGATCTTCGCCGCCAAGGGCCGTCCCGCCGGCCACCCGTTGATCGTGCACGTCGCTGGGCCCGACGAGCTGGCCGACTGGGCCGACCTCGAGGGGGTGGCCGACGGGCGCGCCCGCCGTCTCGCCGAGGCCTGCTGGCCGGGACCCCTCACCCTGATCGTGCCCACCGCCCGCCGCGCCGTCGACGCCGTGACCGGCGGTCGCCCGACGGTCGGCGTGCGGGTCCCCGACCACCCCGTGACCCTCGACCTGCTGCGCCGCTTCCGTCTCGCCGGCGGCAGCGGTGGGGTGGCGGCCCCGTCGGCCAACCGGTTCGGCCACGTCAGCCCCACGACGGCCGACCACGTGCTCGCCGATCTGGATGGCCGCATCGACGCGGTGCTCGACGGCGGCCCGAGCCGGGTCGGGGTCGAGTCGACCATCGTGGAGCTGGTGCCCGGTGCGCCGGCCACGCTCCTGCGACCCGGCGGAGTGCCGGCCGAGGAGGTGGCGGTCGTGCTGGGCGAGGAGGTCGTCGACGGCCGCACCGGTGAGAGTCGGGCCGCCGGGATGCTGGCGTCGCACTACGCCCCCGAGGCGCCGGTCTCGATCGTCGACGAGGTGCCCCACGACCTCGCCGTCACGGCGGTGTTGATCGGCCCGACCGAGCTGGTCGCCGGCGCCCACGTCCGCACGATCCCGTTGGCCGCCGACGCCGACGGCTACGCCGCCGAGCTCTACGACGCCCTGCGCCGGGCCGACGCGGAGGGGGCCGAACGCATCGTGATCGTGCCGCCGCGCGCCGGGCGCATCCTGGCCGCCGTCCTCGACCGCCTGGCCAAGGCTGCTGCCGATCGCTGAGCCGCTGCCGATCGCTGAGCCGCTGCCGATCGCTGAGCCGGCCGGGAAACCAGCGTCCGGACGTGCCACGATTGGGCGCGTCGGGCCACCTCCTCTGGTGTTGGTTGTTCGGCAACAAGTAAGCTGGGCGACCGCACACACCACGAGGGGATTCCACATGGCCGACCACACGTCGATCGCGTCCATCGCCGACATCGTCCGGCTCTACGCCGCCGAGACGCCCGACCGCATCGCGCTGATCGACGGCGACCGCACCCGCACCTGGGCCGAGCTGCGTGAGCGGTCGGCCCGGGCCGCCCAGGCCCTCGCCGCCTCCGGCGTCGGCGCCGGCGACCGGGTGGCGTTCTTCGACAAGAACTCGATCGAGCACTTCGAGGTGTTCTTCGGCGCGGCGATGCTCAACGCCGTCTGCGTCGATCCCAACTGGCGACTCGCCGGGCCCGAGGTGCAGTTCATCGTCGACGACGCCGAGGCCAAGGTCCTGGTGGCGTCGGCGGAGTTCACCGACCTGATCGATGGCATCCACGGCGATCTGCCGAAGCTCGACACCACCGTGATCATCGGTGGGCACGCCAGCCACACCGACTACGAGGCCTGGCTCGCCGCCCACGACGCGGTCGACCCCGAGGCGCCCTCGGCCCCCGGCGACGTCGCCTTCCAGCTCTACTCGTCGGGCACGACGGGCATGCCCAAGGGTGTGATGCTGTCGAACGACAACTTCCTCGGCCTCCTGCCGCTCGCGGCCGAGCTGTGGGGGTTCTCCGCCGACATGGTCAACCTGGCCGCCATGCCGCTGTTCCACATCGGGGGCGGCGGCTGGGCGACGGCCGGCATGTACTACGGCTGCACCACGGTCCTGATGCGCGACCTCGACCCCTTCGCCCTCGCCGGCCTGATCCAGGCCCGCCAGGTCACCCACGCCTTCCTCGTGCCCGCCGTGCTGCAGTTCATGCTGCTCACCCCGGACATCGACCCGTCGCAGTTCGAGTCGCTGCAGATGATCGCCTACGGCGCGTCGCCGATCACCGAGGACGTGCTGGCGCGGTCGGTCGAGATGTTCGGCTGCGACTTCTGGCAGGCCTACGGCCTCACCGAGACCACCGGCGCCGTGGTCAACCTCCCGCCCGAGGACCACGATCCCGAGGGCCCCAACAAGCACCGCCTGCGGTCCTGCGGCGTGGCGGGCCCGGGCGTGGAGCTGCGGATCGTCGACGACGCCGGCAACGACGTGCCGACGGGCGACGTCGGCGAGATCCTGATCCGGTCTCCCCAGGTGATGCTCGGCTACTGGAACCGGCCCGAGGCCACCGCCGAGGCGGTCGACGCAGAGGGCTGGTTCCGCTCCGGCGACGCCGGCTATCTCGACGACGACGGCTACCTCTACATCCACGACCGGGTGAAGGACATGATCGTGTCGGGCGGCGAGAACGTCTATCCGGCCGAGGTGGAGAACGCCCTGTCGGGCCACCCCGCCATCGCGGATGTCGCCGTGATCGGCGTGCCCGACGACAAGTGGGGCGAGGTGCCGAAGGCGATGGTCGTCAAGGCCGCCGATGCCGAGGCGACCGAGGACGAGATCATCGCCTACGCCCGGGAGCGGCTGGCCGGTTTCAAGACGCCGAAGTCGGTCGACTTCGTGGCCGAACTGCCCCGGAACCCCACCGGCAAGATCCTCAAGAAGGAACTGCGGGCCCCCTTCTGGGAGGGCCGCGACCGCGCCGTCAACTGAGCCGCGACCGCGCCGTCGACTGAGCAGAGCTGTCAACTGAGCAGAGCTGTCAACTGAGCCGCCGTCGGGGGCGAGGGGGTGGGGTAGTGTCCGGGCATGCCGCTCGACTACCCGGCCTTCTCGCTCGCCGAGGTGCCCGCCGACCAACGCACCGTCGACCAGGAACGTGAGCACCGGCGCCGCATGTGCGCGCTCGGCTACCGGATCTTCGGCGCCCTGCGCTGGGGGCAGCTCGGCGACGGCCACATCAGCGCGCGCGACCCGGAGTTGACCGACCACTTCTGGCTGCTCGACTACGGCATCCCGTTCTCTCGGGCCACGGTCGGCGGCCTGATCCTCGTGGGGCCCGACGGCACGGTCGTCGAGCGAGGGGCCGGGGCGTCGGGGGCCGGGGGAGCGAACGTCGCCGGCTATCACATCCACTTCCCCCTGTTGCGGGCCCGGCCCGAGGTGGTGTCGGCCGCTCACACCCACACCGGGTGGGGCACCCCGTTCTCCGCCCAGGTCCGTCCCTTCGAGCCGATCAGCCAGGAGTCGTGCGCCTTCGTCTTCAACCAGTCGATGTTCGACGACGAGGAACTCGAGATCGCCTCGCTCGAGGCCGGTGACCGGATCGCGGCAGCCGCCGGCGACACCCGGCTGTGCGTGCTCCGTAACCACGGCCTGCTCACGCTCGGTGAGACCGTCGAACAGGCGGTCGGGTTCTTCGTGATGGCCGAGCGCGTGGCCGAGGTGCACGTGAAGGCGGGCCGTGATGCGAAGCCGATCTCGACCTCGGGGGCGAAGGTCGTCGCCGCCGAACTCGACCACCCCCTCACCGGCGACCGGATGTTCCAGTGGCTGGTCCGAGATCTCGTGCCGGACCTCTCGGTGATCGACTGACGTTCCCCCTCTCGACTGTGTGTCGCCGCATGGTGCTGTAGCTATCTGCACATACGTGCACTCTCCTGCAGCTATTTCCCCTCGTTGTCCCTCACGTGGGTGGTCGGCCGGCCGATCCGGGACTCGTCGAAGTACGAGCCGGAGGGTTGGGCATGCGGCGGCTCCGCAGTCATCGAGAGGTCCTGGTCGAGGTCGGCACGCGCCGTGTCCTCGTGGCGCTCACGGCCCTGTCGGGCCTGCTCACCGTCGTCGTGGCCTCGCTGTTGGGGCTCGGACGCTTCGGCGGCGACCCGGCGGCCGATGGCGTGCGCCCTGACCAGGGCCTCGCCGTCGCCGGCGTGCAACTCGACGCCGACCGTCTCGGCGCCGTGCTCCACACCGTCGACGGCACCGCGCCCTTCGACGACGCAGACGGCCCCGGCCTCGACCGCAACGACGACAACGGCATCGTGCGCACCAACGACCGGCTGCAGTACGACCTCGAGATCGCCGTCGCCGCCCCGGGCGAGCTGTCGTTCACCCTCCAGGCGCCCCGTGGCGTGGTGCTCGACGCCGTCCCGCCCTACTGCCGCTCGGGGTCGACGCTCGATCCCGCCGCCGTCGCCGACCCCTCGCTGCCCCTCTCGCCGACGTCATGGCTCGACCTGCCGACCCAGCGACTCGTCTGTGTGGTGGGGGAGCGCGACGGCGCCAGTTCGGTGAGCTACCCGATCACGGGCCGGGTGCGGCCCGAGGTGCCCAACGGTGCCGGACTCGACGCCCCGGTCGCCCAGGTGACGGTGACGCGCACCGACGGCGAGGGCGCCCCCGTCGGCGACCCGACCACCGTGGAGGCGGCCGGATCCACCCTCCTCGTGTCGGCCGCCCCCCGCTTCAACCTCTCGGCCAACTCGACCAGCACCACCCCCGACAGCGGCTACTTCCACCGCGCCGGGCTCACGCCGTGCGCCGACGGCAGCGGCCGCTCCTGCTACGCCTACGTCCTGCCGTTGCTCGTCGGGGCCGAGGGCGACGGCGTCGGCGCCGCTCCGCTCGACGGGGGGTTCCGGTTCGTCGACGACCTGTCGCTCGCCGCCACCTACGGCGACGGCGTGGCGGCGCACCCGTCGGTCGTCGCCGCCGGCGACGACGCGCCGGCTCGCTATGGCGCCATGCTCGCTCGTTGCCAGCGTCTCGACTGGCGCCAGCCCAACCACGCCTTGGTCGCCGGCGACGAGACCGACTCGGTCCGACAGTCGGGCACGACGACCTGCTCGCAACCCGGCGGACCGGGCACGCCGGTCGAGATCGTCGTCGACGGTGTCGACACCACCCTGCTGACCGCGCCGACCCATGTCGCCCGTCCGGCCGACACCGCCCTCGCCACCGGGCTCGGCTACGTCTACAGCCATGCCATCGTCGTGCACGTGCCCGTCGACGCAGCCCGCGAGCTGGGTGAGGTGGGCGCGGACGGGGAACAGGTGACCTTCGAGTGGACCCACCGGGTCGGCGAGTTCGACGCGGTCGCCCTCGACGGCACCCCCAACGCCGCCGACGCGCAGCGGCCCGAGGACGACGTGCGGACGGTCGCCCAGACGGTCGGGTCGGGAGCCCGGTTCGACACCTGGTTCGTCGGCGTGCCCGGCGCCAGGGGCAACGTGCCTCGCCTCCGCTTCAACCAGGGGTGGGCGATCTTCGAGGGTCCCGCCGGCGGCACCGGCACCCAGGCGGGCACCGGCCAGGTGATGGCCGGGCAGCCGACGGTCGCGATGCTGATGCTGGGCACGACCGCGGGCGCCACCGGCGAGACGACGACGATGGTCGGCTGCGAGTGGTGGGACCCGGCGCAGCTCCGCCTCGCCGGGCTCGACGTCCCCGGCTCCACCGATGCCCGAGCCCAGGCGCTGCCGTCGGGGGGAGCACCGGTGTGGTTGTCGGGCCGCAACATCGATCGCCGCTACCTCACCCCGACCAACGACGTGCCCCGGCCCGAGCTGACGATCCACTACGGGACCGGTGCCGACACCGGCGCCTGCGGGGAGGCCGACTCGGCCGACGGATGGTTCGCCGACCCGGCCGACGTGCCCGGCAACGACCCGGCCCTCGCCGCGGTCGGGATCTACACCGGGGTGTCGAAGGTCCGGGTCCACGCCGTCCTCCCACCCGAGACCGTCGGCGTCGGCAACTGGGCCTGGGTGTCGATGTCGCTCCTGGCCGCCCCCGACCTCGAGGTCGGTGACGTCGTCTCGGTCCGGGCCCACCGTGCGTCCGCCCTGGGCGCCACGGGCCTCGACGAACTGCTCGCCACCGACCCCGTGTGGGTCGACGCCCGCTACGACCCCGCCACCAACCGCGGCCGCGCCGGCGACCGGCTGACGATCGGCGGCGTGACCGTCCGTGTCGACAGCACCGCCGCCGTCGGCACCGCGTTGGACGAGACCGCGTTGGACGAGACCGCGTTGGACGAGACCGCGTTGGACGAGACCGCGTTGGACGAGCGCCTCACGGCGTCCGGCGGCGACGAGGTGGTGCTCGTCCTCGCCCCGACCCTCGAGGCCGCCGCCGACCTCGACCGGCCCCTGCCCGTGACCGTCGAGCAGTGTCTGCCCGTCGGGGTGGCCTACGTCGACGCGTCGCTCCAACCGGTCGTGGTGGCCCCCACCGCCCCCGACGACGCCGAGTTGGGCTGTGGCCAGGGCGAGACCTATCTCCGGTGGGACCTCGGCGCCTGGCCGGTCAACGCCGACATCGAGCCCGTGCGGCTCCGCGCCCGGGTGTCGTCGCTGGCGCCGGGCGGGCTGCGGACCGCGACCACCCTGGTGTCGACCCCCGACGACCGGTCCGAGCCGTCGCCCCGGCGCGACACCATCCTGCTCGACGTGGTGCAGCCATCCGGCGTCCGCCTGGAGGTCGCCACTGCGACGCCGTTGGTCGAGCGCAATCGGCCCGAGGAGACGTCGCCCGCGGCCCTGTCGTGGACCGTCGCGCTCGGTCGTGCCGGCGGCACGGCCGACGACGCCGACCTCCCGCCCGACGTCGTCGACGTGATCGTCGTCCTCCCGGTCGACGGTCCCGAACCGTCCGCCTCGTCCCGCTTCGGCGGCGGTCTCGACCTCACCGCCCTCGGCGTGTCGGTCGACCCCGGCGCCGGGGTCCTCGAGGCCGGCGGCGACGCCTCGACCGACCTGCTCGCCGACCCCGACGGCGTCGACGGGCTCGAGCTGTGGGTGACCGCCGCCGACCCGGCCGACCTCGATCCCGATCCGGCCGCGCCGGACAACGCCCTCGGCCTCGGATCGATCTGGTGTCGGGTCGACGGCCGCACCTGCGTCGCCACCGACGACGGTGTGACCGCGCTGCGGCTCCGAGGACCACACGGCCTCGACGACAGCCCGCTCGCCCTCCACCTCGAGGCCGTTCCGACCGCCAACGACGGCGGCGACCACTACACCCTGACCGCGGCCGCACGAGCCGACCGTCTCGACCTCCCCCTCGGTCCGTCGAGCGTGACCACCGAGGTCGTCGCCTCTTCGATCGAGGTGACGGTGTTCGACGATCTCGACGGCGACGGCCGTGTCGACGAGGACGATCCCCGGCTCGGCGCCCACCCGGTGACCGTGCGCGGCACCGACGTCGACGGCAACCGGCTCGATCTGACCGTCGCCACCGACGCCGACGGCGTCGCCCGGTTCGGCGGCCTCGCGTCGGGGGACTACGAGGTCGTGCCGGCCCTGCTCGACGGCTCGATCCCGACGCGTCGGGGGTCGGGGGGCGAGGCCGAGATCGGCTCCGACCTCGACCCGGCCACCGCGGCGATCGGGGTGGCGCTCACCCCCAACACCGATCTCGCCCTCGGCGCCGGGTTCACCGTCCCGGCGTCGCTGGAGGGCAGCGTCGTCGACGGGCACGGCGTGGGACTCGCCGAGGTGGCCGTGGTCGTCACCGGCAGCGACGACACCGGCCCCGTCGAGCACGCCCTGCGCACCGACGCCGACGGCCGGTTCGCCCTCGCCGGGCTCCGGCCCGGCACCTATGTCGTCAGCGAGCGCCAGCCCGCGGGCTACGGCGACGGCGGGGTGGAGCTCGGACCGGACGTGCGACTCCTCGGCACCGACAGCGTCGAGTTGGTCGTCGCGGTCGGGCAGACACGGGCGGTCGGCACGTTCCACGACACCTACGCATCGCTCGCCGGTTCGGTCTCCTGGCAACCGGGCGGCGACGGCGAGTCGGTCGGCCTCGGCGACGTGACGGTCACCCTGACCGGCACCGACGAGTCGGGCGCACCGGTCGACCGCACCGTCGTCACCGACGCCGAGGGCCGCTTCGTGTTCGGCGACCTGCTCGCCGGCACCTACCGCCTGGTCGAGACCCACCCCGCCGGATTCCTCGACGGTCAGGACCGGGCCGGCACCGCCGGCGGCACCCCGTCGTCGCCGTCGGCCCCGAACACCGGCGACGGCGACCGCACCGACGACGATCGCATCGACGACATCGTCCTGCCGGCCGGCGCCCGGGCGACGGGCTACGCCTTCGTCGAGACCGGCGCCCTCGTCGAGGGCACGGTCTGGCGCGACACCGACGCCGACGGCGTGCTCGACGACGACGAGCGCGGCCGCTTCCCCGGCGTCACGATCGTGCTCCGGTCCGGGGCGGTCGAGGTCGCCCGCACGACCACCGCACCCGACGGCACCTA
>JBPEXC010000080.1:0-2672 GCA_052032035.1 Acidimicrobiales bacterium
CGGGCGGGGCGGGCTCGACGAGATGCGGGTCGTCCTCGATCTGGTGGCCGAACTGATGCGTCGGCGCGGCCGCGACGGCTGGGGCGACCTGGCGGTGACGGCCCGGACCCTGCCGGTCACCTCGTTCCTGTGCGCCGTCGACCTCGCCGAGGTGGGGGAACCCCCGACCGGTCGGCCACTCCCGACCCGTGCGGCCTACCTCGCCGCCCGCTCCGCGCTCCGCTCGATCGCCGACCCGGAGGCCTTCCACACGACTGCGACCACTCCGACCTCCCCGACCGCCGCGCCTGCTGCGACCGCCGCCGCCGAGGCGAGCCTGGTGGGCGAGGGCGACGTGGTGCGGATCGAGTTCGAGGGGAGGACCCTGCGGCTGCGTCGCTCCAAGGGCCTCGACGACCTCGCTCGGCTGCTGACGCGGCCCGGCGTCGAGGTCGCCGCGGTCGACCTGATGGGGGCCGTCGTCACCGGGTCGTCGGCGGAGTCGCCGGTGCTCGATCGGCGGGCCCGGCAGGCCTACGAGGATCGGGTCCGCCAGCTCCACGCCGAGCTCGAGCGGGCCGAGGACGACCACGACCTCGGCACCGCCGAGCGGCTCCGGGTCGAGCTCGATCTCCTCGTCGACGAACTGACCGCGGCCCTCGGGCTCGGCGGGCGCGACCGGATCTCGGCCGCGCCGTCCGAGAAGGCCCGGTCGGCGGTCACCCAACGGATCCGGTCGACGATCCGCAGGATCGACGGTCACGACGCCGAGCTGGGCGCCCACCTCCGCTCGGCGATCCGCACGGGACGGTTCTGCGCCTACGAGCCGGCGCCGGCCCGGACCTGGACCGTCGACCTCGACCGGCCGTCCACCTGACGGTCCGCCGGCCGGGTCCCGTCGCTGGTCGCCGATCGGGCCGGTGGGGTGTCGCGGAACACGACGCGTTGCTGCACCGAGTAGCTGGCGAGGAAGAGGGTCACCTCGGTGGCGAGCTTGGCGGGCACGAGGGGCACGCCGAGCGACACCAGGGTCCAGATCAGGGCGACGTTCACCGCCAGGAGCGAGCCGGCGAGCGCCACGTAGCGGGCCCCGGCCCAGCTGGTGCGCCTCGGGTCGTCGCCCCCGCCGCCGAACACGAAGCGACGGTTGAGCGAGAAGTTGACCGTGCCGCTCACCAGTCGTGCGCCGATCGCGGCCCCGGCGAGACTGCCGGTCGTCGTCGCCAGCGTGAGGAACACCGCACCGTCGATCGCGAACGCCGCGACCGACGAGAAGGCGAACCGCACCAGGGGCACGTAGACCCGGAACGAGTCGCGGATCGGGTGGAAGTGCGACGACTCGTTGTCGTCGAGGTAGACGGTCTCGATCGGCACCTCGACCACCTCGATGCCGGCCCGGTCGGCGGCGAGCAACACCTCGAGCTCGTACTCGAAACGGTCGCCCTCGATCCGGTGGAGCCAGCCGAGCAGCGCCGCCGGATACCCCCGGAGGCCGGTCTGGGTGTCGGTGATGCCGAGCCCGGTGAGGCGTCGGAACAGGAACGTGGTGATCGAGTTGCCGAGCTTGCTGCGGAGCGGGACGTCGCCGGTGAAGCGGCGTGCCCCCAACACGATCGGGCGGCGGTCGGCCGGGGCGTGCCCAGCGGCGGCGGCCGACCCGTCGGCGGCGAGGCGGGCGGCGACGCGACGGATGTCGGCGAGGCGGTGCTGGCCGTCGCTGTCGGCGCTGACCACGTCGTGGCCGGGGTGGACGGCGGCGATGTGGGCGAACCCGGCTCGCAGGGCGTAGCCCTTGCCCATGTTGACCGGGTGGCCGATCACCTCGGCGCCGCAGGCTGCAGCCTGGTTGAACACCTCGGCGTAGGCGGGGCCGCTGCCGTCGTCGACCACGACGACCTTCTGGTCGGGGTCGGTGGCCCGGATCGCCCGGAGCAGCGGCACGAGCTCGGCGCCCGGTTCGTAGGCGGGGATGAGGATGATCATCTCGCTCACCCGGCCACGTAGAGGATGTCGGAGGTCTCGCGCTCGTTGCCCCGGCCGAGGGGGTCGTTCACGAGTTCGCCGTCGAAGACCATCGTCGAGCTGCCGCCGCCGTCGAGGTTGTAGGCCTCGGTGGCGCCGAGGTCGGCGAAGATCTGGGCGAACTCGGTCATCGTGACGCCGACGCTGTAGCCCTCGGCCCGACCGTCGACGACGACGAACACGAAGTGGTTGGCGTCGATCACCCCGATCCCGGTGCGGGGCTGGTTGCCCTGGATGGTCCGGTTGCCGAAGTTGGTGTCGACCTCGATGTCCTCGATGCCCTCGACGATCTCGCCGTCGTCGAGGAGGGCGGGACCGAACGAGAGGGTCTGCCACACCCCGGCGGCGAGCAGTTCCTCGCCGGAGGTCGTGGTCTCGTCGTAGACCGCCATCGTGCCGTCGGCGTAGATGGCGAGGCCGGTGCGGGCGGGCTCGTCGCGGTAGAGGACACCGTTGCGGATCACGATGCCGGTGTCGCGGAAGCCGTAGTAGTCGCCGTTGATGGCGAGGACGGCGTCGTACTGGGCGGCGATGTCGGAGGTGTCGGCGACGATGTTCTCGCCGAACTGATTGTCGGCGAAGCCGGCCCGCAGGGCGGTGGCGTCGGCGACCACGACGTCGGCGACGTAGTAGGTCACCTGGTCGTCGCCGGAACCGACGACGTGGGTGGT
>JBPEXC010000081.1:0-9602 GCA_052032035.1 Acidimicrobiales bacterium
CGCTCCGCCCGATTGCGGGGCTCGCCGCTCGGGGCGCGATGAAGCAGATGTCGGTCGGGGTGGGGGCTCGTCACGTGCGCTGCATCGACAAGCACTCGGGTGCACTTGAGAACGCGAGTCACGTTCGTCATGTGCCGTTCACAGGAGCCGACGCGACGGCGGTCCCTCATCCGGCGTGGGCCCGGAGCGCCGAGGCCCTACGATCGGAGACCGCCCGGCTCCGGCCGGGCCCGGCCCCCGTAGCTCAGTGGATAGAGCGTCGGTTTCCTAAACCGTGCGTCGCAAGTTCGATTCTTGCCGGGGGCGCCACGACTCGTTCAGCCGACGCCGGCGACAGTTGGCCTGGTCGTGCGCCCTGCGGGCAGGATCTGCCCACATGGGGTTCGTTGTCGCCAAAGAACGACGGTGCCCGGGACGTTGTCACCAACGAACCGCCGGGCTGGCGGCGACGAGCGTGGCGTCCGACGCCGTGGTCGCACCGACCGGGACTGGTCGGCGGTTGACACTCGTGGACCACGAACGCCGGACGCCCCGATGCGCCGGGCCGATGATCGGCCCGACGCACGGAGGGGAGAGATCAGGAGGGGCGACGCCCCGCCGTCACCGTGTGAGGAAGAGCTGGAGCTCGAGGATGGCGTGGTCGTCGACGCTGGCGACGATCGGAGCGCTGGGGGCGTCGATGTCGTAGTCGGCGAGGGCCAGCTCGAGCTGCCCGAAGACGACGATCACGCCGCTCTGCAGCTCAGCGGTGAGGGGCAGTTCCACGGCTCGGGTGACGCCGTGGACGGTGAGGTCGCCGGCAGCGGTCACGGTCACCTGCTCGCCGGCGGCGGGGATCTGCCCGAAGTCGACGGGGGCGGTGAGGGTGAAGCTGGCGGTGGGGAACGCCTCGGTCTCGATCGACTGGCTGCGCATGGCACCGGTGCGAGCACCCGAGTCGGTGATCAGGCCGGTCATGTCGACGACGAACTCGGCGCCGGTGACCACGGTGCCATCGACCACGATCTGTCCCTCGACCCCGGGGGTGCGGCCGACCACGGTCTTGTCGCCGATGTTGCTCAGCACCTCGTCGATGCGGAAGCCGGCGAAGGTGGAGGAGCAGACCTCGGTGAGGCACGCCTCGCCGAACTCGCCGATCGAGGTGTCGACGTTCCAGGTGCCGGTGATGTCGGTGATCGCTGCGTCGCCGCCGGCTTCGGCGGCCGCTTCGCTGCGGGCGGATGCGGCCTCGAGCGAGTCGACCTCGGCCGGGGCGACCTCGCGGATCAGGAAGTACCAGGCACCGGCGGCGGCGAGGAGCAGGCCGAGCGCCGCGGCGGCGAGCAGCTTGGTGCGGTTCGAGGCCGAGGCCCGCTCGGCGGGGTCGAGGTCGGGGGCGTTGGTGGGTTCGGGTTGGCTGGTGGTGAGTGTCATGCCCCCCTGTACGGAGCACACCGACGAACGGTTCGCGGATTCTCGAAGAAACTCTCCGAGGCCGTCCCGAGAGGCAGAGCTTTCGCCCGACCGGGCGGCCCCATAGGGTCGCCGACCATGGACCTCAGCGTGTGCGTCGCCTCCAACATCCGCGACATCGACTACGTGGTCGAGGCCGAACGCCTCGGCTTCGCCCGGGCCTGGTTCGCCGACTCCCAGATGATCTGGAGCGACCCCTACGCCTGCCTCGCCCTCGCCGCCGAGCGCACCAGCAGGATCGGACTCGGCACGGGCGTCGCCGTCGCCGCCACCCGGCCGGCACCGGTGACGGCGGCGTCGATCGCGACGATCAACGCCCTGGCGCCCGGCCGCACCTTCCTCGGCGTCGGCACCGGCAACACGGCGATGCGCATCATGGGCCACTCGCCGATGACGATCGCCGAGTTCGACGACTACCTCGCCACCCTCGCCCCCCTGCTCCGGGGCGAGGAAGCCGAGTTCTCCTGGCGGGACCGAACCCGACCGGTCCGCCACCTGATGGCCGACACCGACCTCGGGTTCGTCGACCTCGAAACCCCGATCCCGCTCTACGTGTCGGGCTTCGGGCCGAAGTCGCTGGCCGTCGCCGGCGCCCACGGCGACGGGGCGGTCCTGTCGGTGCCGCCGGTCCCCGGCGCCATGGAGCGGGTGTGGACCGCGATGGAGCGGGGTGCCTCCGCCGTCGACCGAGTCATCGATCGGGCTGCATTCCATACCTGCACGCTGACGACCATCTGCATCACCGAACCCGGCGAGGCCCACGACTCCGACCGCGTCCGCCACCAGGTCGGCGCCTTCGCCATCGCCAGCCTCCACTACGCGATGGATCAGTGGCGCAACTACGGCAAGGCGCCCGCCAGCCCGGCGGTGCTCGAGGTGTGGGACGACTACCTCGCGCTCGTCGAGCAGACCCCGCCAGAGCGCCGCCATCTGCGGGTGCACGAAGGCCACAACTGTTGGGTCGTGCCTGACGAGGAACGGTTCGTCACCCGAGCCCTGATCGACCAGTCGTGCCTGGTCGGCACCGCCGACGAGCTGATCGAACGGCTCCGCCTGCTGCACGACGAGGGCCTCGACGAGGTGATGGTGCTGCCGCCGCTCGAACCCCGCTACGACGTCCTGCGATCGATCGGCGAGCACCTCGTTCCCTCGTTCCGCTGACGCCCCACCTCCACTGATGTCGTACCACTGGTCACGTCGCTGACCTCATGGTACGATCGTGACATGATCGCCGTGCACTTCGACGACGTGCCGCTCGCTCCCCCATTGCTCGACCACGCTGCCGTCGAGCAGGCCCGCCTGGTGCGTCTCGCCCGCGAACACCTCGCCACCACCCTGCCGTCGGTCGACTACGACGGACTCGCCGCCGGGCGCGGCTCCACCGTGCTCGCCGCCCGACAGTGGGTGAAGCGGCAGCGCACCGCCGGTCGCCTCTTCACCGTCGAGTACGACAACGGCACGCTGATCCCCTCGTTCCAACTCGACGAGACCTTCGACGTCGACGAGCGAGTGGCCCCCGCCGTCGAACGACTCAGCGCGTTCGGCATGTCGGGGTGGGCGACCTGGCAGTGGTTCGACGCCCACAACCCGTGGATCGACGCTCGCCCGCTCGATGCCCTCTGCGCCCCCGGCGGCGGCCTCGACGAGCTCGATCGAGCCGTGTCCGGCCTCGTCGACGGCTGACCCGTGACCGACTCCCGCCCGTGCGGCCGGGCGGACTGTCCGATCGTCGACCCGTCCTCGATCGACCGGCGCCGACTCCGCACGATCGTGTGGCCGCCGGGCACCGAACGATTTCGGGGCAGCCGAACCGACCACGCCGGTGCGCCGTGGGTCCCCGAGGGGCTCGGCGACGGTCGGTTCTCCCCGCTACCGGGCCGGCCCCACGCCTATGTGGCCGAGCAACGATCGGCCGCGATCCTCGAATCGGTCCTCCACGAGGCGAGTGGACCCAACCCCCGGATCTACGCGGCACAGCTCGCCCGCCACTCCGTGACCCGGCTCCGGTTCCGCCGCCTCGTACACCTCGTCGACCTGCGCGATCCCGCGCTCGCCGACCTCGGCATCGAGCCGACCGAGCTGACCGACGCCTTGCCGCTGCACTACGCCTGCACTCGCCAGGTGGCGGAACGACTCATCGGTTCCAAGGGCACGCACGGGTTCGTGTGGACCTCACGCCAGGGGCGCCTCCATCGAGAACGCAACCCGGACGGCCTCGCCGCCGAGGTGCTCGAACACCGACGTCTCGACGCAGCCGTGATCTACCAGGACCGCTACGACGGCACCGCCGAGGTGCTCGGCGCCGAGCCCCTCACCGCCGACGGCGACCCGACCCGCTACGTGCTCGAGCTGGCCTCACTGCTACGAATCGCGATCCTCTAGCCATCGCCACCCCCTGGCGTTCGGGCCGGGAGGCGGGGGCGCCGGCCGGAACGCTGGTCGTGCCCGCGGCGCCGGTCGGGGACCGACCATCCCCACGACCACCGGCCCGAGGAGCACCGCTGCGAAGACACCTTGTTTGGCCTGCGACCAATCGAGGCGGCCGACCTCGAAGAGGAGGAACGGCCCGAGGACGCTGACGACGAGCACGATGGCCAGTGCCATGACCGCAATCACCGATGCCACCGTCGGTCGCGCCTGTCGCAACCGGCCGATCAGCGACGCCAGCATCGCCAGACAGACGACGCCGACGGTGGGGACACCAACGATCGTTCCCGGGCTGCCGGGTTCCGTGGTTGCCGCCATGCCGGCGATGGCCACGATGCCGGCTCCGACCGCCCATGCGAAGCACTCGTTGTCGTCGCCCAGCGCGATGAAGGCCTGGAGACCACGAGACTCCGTCAGCCAAGCGCCGTCGGTGATCACCCACGCCGGCTCCCACGTCTGCCCTCCATCAGTTGACTCCTCGACGACCCACTGAGGTCGTCGAGCGTCCACTCGCACGCAGCTCGCGGCGTCGCCGGGCAAGCACTGCGGGCCTGGCGCGCCGACGGCGACCACCCCTGGTGGTTCCCGATCGAGCGGCCCTCCCGGGGCGGCCTCGGGCTCATCGGCGAGCACAGCCTCCCACGGCACCTCGTGCCACGTTCGACCGCCGTCGGTCGAGGCGATCGGTTGGCGCGATTGGTCGCGGTGACCGGATGCCACGATCGTCCCGTCCGCGTGCTCTTCGAGGTGGATCCAGCCGCTGTCCTCGTCGTAGCTCGTGGCGGTGCACGCGAAGACCGCCGCCACGAAGCCGAGCGCCCGAAGCGGCCGAGCGAGCGTGGGGAGGCGGATCGGGCGCGGCGAGCGAATCATGAGATCGCCGAAGACGAGCCCGACCAACCCGACGAGGTCGGTCGGGTCGACGACGATCGTCTGCTGCCACCCCGTCACCGCTTCGAGTGCCGCCTCGACCGAGGCGGCGATCGCTACGGAGGTCTTGATCCCGACGAGCAACGCACCGCCGAGCACGCCGGGAAGCGCTCGAAGGAACACCGGTCGACTCCCCGTGAGACCGATGATCGCGGAGAGGAGGACGGGCAGGACGATCATCCCTGCGACGTCGGAGAGCTTTCCGGTCACCGGGCCGGGGTGAGCCGCCTTCGCCCAGTGATCGTTGACGAGCAGCACGATGAGGGCCAGGAGGAAGCGCGGGTCGACCAGCGCATCCCATCGCCCCATGGTCGTTGCGCCGCCCGCTTCCATCGCATCCTCATCGGCGGATGGATGAACGTGATGAGTCGGCGCGCCTCAGCCGCCGGGGCTCCCGCGGGTCGACAGCTCGAGGGTGTGGCCGTCGGGATCACGCACCGGGAAACTCCAGTAGCCGACCCACACCGGACGATCGCGGTGGCGTTCCACGCCGGCCGAACACAGGGCCTCGACCGCCTTCGCAAAACGCTCGGAGCCGAGTTCGACACCCCACGACGGCCGCCCACCGGTGCCTCCCTCCCACCCGAGCTGTCGCGACCACGTGAGCGAGGGTTCGGGAGACTCATGGACGGCGAACGTCACCTGGAGCGACCCGACTCGGTAGCCGACCACACCGTCATCGGCCGACAGGAAGATCTGGTCGAGACCGACCAGATCTGTGTGGAACCGGCGCGACCGCTCGAGGTCGGCACAGTGCAGGTACAGAAACGTCGGGGTCATCGCAAGCCTCCTCTGCCAGCAGTTTCGCGGATCGCTTTGCGCCCAGCGGCGCGCGAGCGATAGCCAGGGTTCGGGACCGAACGACGTCCGGCCGATCCCGGGCTCGTCACGACACGAGGAGACCGCGCCATGATGACCGGCGAGGAGTATCGGCGATCGCTCGAAGACGGGCGGCACACCTACTTCGAGGGGGAGAAGGTCGACGACCTGGTCGGCCATCCGCTGCTCGGCCAGACGGTCGACGTGACCGCGGCCGCCTACGACCGCCACTACGACCCGACCCCGGGCGCGGTCAGTCCGCTGCTGGGCGTGCCGTCGTCGGCCGAGGACCTGCGGGCCCTGATCCCGATGCTCCACGACGCCGGGATGATGGCCCACGTCACCTCGACGTCGATCCAGACGTTGAAGACGGCGGCAGGCCGGATGCAGGAGGTGAACCCGGAGTACCTGGAACGGATGGACGCCTACATCGACCACGCCCAGAAGGCCGACATCCGCATCACCCAGTGCATCACCGACGCCAAGGGCGACCGTTCCCGCCCGCCGGCCAAGCAGGACGACCTCGACAGCTACGTGCGCGTCGTCGACCGCCAGCGCGACGGCGTGGTGATCCGAGGCGCCAAGCTCCACATCACCGGCGCCTCGTTCGGTCACGACCTGTTGACGATCCCGACCAAGGCGATGAAGCCGGGCGAGGAGGACTGGTCGATCGGCTGCATCGTCCCGGTCAACGCCGAGGGCGTGAAGATCGTCAACACCACCTACGCCCCTCGCCACGAGGACCTGCGGGCGTTCCCGGTCAGCGGCCACTCCCACTACCCCGAGGGGTTCGTGATCTTCGACGACGTGTTCGTCCCGACCGAGCGGGTGTTCCTCGACGGCGAGACCGCCTTCGCCGCGGTGTTCGCCCACAGCCTCGGCCTGTGGGAACGCCTCGGGGGCCTCTCGGCGTTCGTCGACGAGGCCGACACCCTCGTCGGCTTGGCCCAGCTCGTGGCGGAGGCCAACGGCACGGCCGGTATCAGCCACGTGAAGGAGAAGATCAGCGAGATGATCATCCACGCCACGCTGATCCGAGCGACGCTCGAGGCCGCCATCTCCAACTGCAACGTCGGCCCGGAGGGCGCGGCGTTTCCGAACGAGCTCTTCGTCAACGCCGGCAAGTTCCACGCTGCGGCGAACTACAACCAGATCGTCCGCCACCTCCACGACATCGCCGGCGGCGCTGTCCTCACGGCCCCGGTGCCGGCCGACTTCGAGAACCCCGAGGTCGGCAAGCTGGTCGAGAAGTACATGTCGACCGGCAAGGGCACCACCGGCGAGTACCGGGCCCGGCTGATGCACACGATCCGCGACCTCACTGCCGACGCCTACGGCGGCTGGAAGTTCGTCACCAACATCCAGGCCGGCGGCGGGCTCTACGCCCAGCGCATCGTCAGCCGCAAGCACTACGACCTCGACGCCGCCAAGCGGCTCGCCCTGTCGGTCGCCGGCCTCGGCGAGGACGACCACCATGGCTGACACCGCACTGCTCGCCGACGCGGCCGCCACCCCGACCGCCGCCGCCGACGCCCGAGCCTGGCTCGAGGCCAACTGGGACCCCGACCGCCCCCTCGGTGCGTGGTGGACGATGCTGCGCGACTCGGGCTGGGGCTACCCCCACTACCCCACCGAGTGGTTCGGCAAGGGACTGCCACCCGCCGATGCCGCCGCGGTCGACGCCGAGTTCGAGCGCATCGGCGCCTTCGGGCCGCCAAAGGGCATCTCGACGATGATGGTCGCGCCGCTGTTGCTCGAGCTCGGCACCGACGCGCAGAAGCGAAGGTGGCTCCCGGGCCTGCTCGAAGGCTCCGAGCTGTGGTGCCAGCTCTTCAGCGAACCCGGCGCCGGATCCGACCTGGCCGGCCTCGCCACGCGGGCCAAGCGTGACGGCGAGCAGTGGATCGTGAACGGGCAGAAGGTGTGGACCTCGGGTGGCCACTACGCCAAGTGGGCGATCCTGGTCGCGCGGACCGACCCGAGCGTGGCCAAGCACCGGGGCCTCAGCTTCTTCGTGATCGACATGGACCAGCCCGGCGTCGAGCCCCGGCCGCTCGTGCAGATGACGGGCGACGCCGAGTTCAACGAGGTGTTCCTCACCGACGCCGTCGTCGGATCCGACGCCATGATCGGCGACGAGGGCCACGGCTGGGGTGTGGCGATGCGACTCCTGTCGTATGAACGCAGCTCCCTCGACCCCGAGGAGGACGCCGGCATCCAGGGCGACCTCGACCTCGCGGCGCCGGTCGGCGCCTACGCCAGCGGCGACCTCGACGACGGCACCAAGAGCTACATGCCCCGTGCGTCGGAGGCCTGGGAACTGCTCGCCGCCACGATCCGCGACGCCGGCCTCGCCGACGACCCGCTGATCCGCCAGGAGGCGATGCGGATCTGGGGCGGGTTCGAGATCGCCCGGGTGGCCGCTCGCCGGGCCGAGGCGGCAGCGGCCGCCGGGCACCTCCCGGGCCCGGAGGTGTCGCTCGGCAAGCTGGCGTCGGTGAGCCTGATGCGGGCCTGGCGCGACCTGACGCTGCGATGCGCCGGGGCCGACGGCATGCTCGCCGGTGCGGACGCCCCGAAGGGTGGGCGTCTGGCCAAGATCGGCCTGTCGGTGTCGGGCATGTCGATCGCGGGCGGCACGGACGAGATCCAGCGCTCGATCGTGGGCGAGCAAGTGCTCGGCCTCCCCGGCGAACCCCGAGTCGACAAGGGCATCCCGTTCACCGACCTCCCGAAGCAGTAGGAGGCTCGGGTCACTCCCCGGTCTGGCCGTCGATCGACTCGCGCAGGAGGTCGGCGTGGCCGTTGTGGCGGGCGTACTCCTCGATCATGTGAAGCACGATCCACCGCAGGTTCGGGGCGGTCCCGTCCGGCCACGGCACGGCCGCGAGTCGGTCGAACCCTCCGTCGGTCAACGCCTCGGCGATCCGTCGCCGCGACGCCGCACACGCCGCCTCCCAGCGATCCCGCAGTTCGTCGGGCGTGTCGTCGACCGCGGAGTTCCACTCCCAATCCTGGTCGGCCTCCCAGTCGACCGCCTGCCAGTAGGGGTCGGGCGGATTGTCGAGAAGGCGGACCGAGAACCAGTAGTCCTCGACCCAGGCGAGATGCTTGAGCAGTCCGCCGAGGGTCATGGTCGACGCCGCCGTGGTCGCCGTCATCCCCGCCGAGTCGAGGTCGCGAGTCCGCCACTCGAGGGTCGACCGCTGATAGTCGAGGAAGCCGAGCGCTGCTTCGATCTCCGCAGCCGCCACCGGCGGCTCGGTCCGGCCCTGTTCGTCGACGGTCGTCATCGACAGATTCTCGCAGGCCGTCCACGGGTTCGCATCGGCGCTCGCACGTCGCCCGAGTCCCTCCGTGGCACCATGGTCGACCGTGCCCAAGATCGTCGACCACGACCAGCGCCGCGCCGAGATCTCCGAGGCCGTGATGCGGGTGATCGCCCGCGACGGGCTCGCGGCGGTCACGTTGGCGTCGGTGTCGGACGAGTCGGGCTGGTCCCGAGGCGTGCTCACCCACTACTTCGACAACAAGGCCGCCCTCCTCGAGGGCGGCCTGCGCCAAGGCATGCGTGAGATCTCCGCCAACCTCGAGCGGCTGGTCGAACTCGACGACCCGCGCCGGGCCCTGCTCGGTGTGCTCGAGGAGATCCTCCCGCTCGACGAGCGCCGCCTCGCCTTCGGACGGGTCTACGTCGCCTTCATGGCCGAGTCGCTCGTCAGCGAACAACTCCGCTCCTACTTCACCTACAACCACGCCGCCTGGCGCGACGCGATCGCCGCCATCGTCCGCCGCGGCCAGCGGTGCGGCCGGTTCAGCGACTCGATCCGACCCGCGACCGCCGCCGACGAACTCGGCGCCCTCACCGAGGGGCTCCGCCAGCGACGCTTCAACGACCCGACGATCAGCGACGCGAAACTCCGCTCGATCCTGCGTCGTGCCGTCGACGACCGCCTCGTCCGCACGTGATCCAC
>JBPEXC010000082.1:0-1792 GCA_052032035.1 Acidimicrobiales bacterium
GCTCCGGCGATGGCCGGGATTCGACGATGACACCCGCTTCGCGTCGACGCTTCGAACCGCTCGAGACCGAACGTCTCCTGCTCCGCCCGGTCGAGGCCGACGATGTCGACGCCCTCCACCAGCGCCGCAGCGACCCGACGACCGCCGAGTTCCAGGCCTGGGACGTCCCCTATACGCCCGATCGGGCCCGAGAGCTGGTCGACTCGATGGTCGAGCTCGACGGGGTCGTGCCGGCCGAGGGCTGGTTCCAGCTGAGCATCGTCGATCGCGAGCGGGGCGTGGTCGTCGGCGACGTCGCCCTCCACACCACCTTCGACGCCCGTTGCGTCGAACTCGGTTGGTCGCTCGAGGCCGCGGCGCGGGGACGGGGCGTGGCGACCGAGGCCGTGGACGCGGTCGCCCGGTGGTGTGTCGAGCACCTCGGCGTGTCCCGCCTGAGCGCGGCCATGCACCCCGACAACCGAGCCTCGGCGCGCGTCGCCGAGCGGGTCGGGATGGTGTTCGAGGGCGTGGCCGAGAAGGCGTTCTGGCTCGAC
The DNA here is from genome assembly GCA_052032035.1 of Acidimicrobiales bacterium. GTDB lineage: Bacteria > Actinomycetota > Acidimicrobiia > Acidimicrobiales > SZUA-35 > JAWSVN01. The sequence continues at coordinate 537 of JBPEXC010000082.1, forward strand.
CGCTACGACGGCACCGCCGAGAACTCCGACGACCTGCGCTATGCGATGACCGACGACCAGTGGCGAGCGTGGCAGCGCCGCCGCCGGACCTCGCCCACCGCCGTCACGCTCGTGGCGCTCGAGCCTGGCAACGTCCGATCGATGCTGGCCCTGCGGACCCATCGCTCCCAGGAGCACCTCGTGGCGCCGATGGAGGAGTCGTTGGCCGACGCCGCCGCCCACCTGCTCGATGAGGGAACGGTGGTGCCGTGGCTCCGCGGCGTCGTGGCGGACGGCGAACTCGTCGGCTTCGTGATGGTCGCCGAGCCACGGACGGGCCGGCCGGAGGCGTACCTGTGGCGGCTGCTGATCGACCGAATGCACCAGCGTCGAGGGGTCGGCCGCCGGGTGCTCGACGCCGTCGCGGACCAGGCCAGGACCTGGCAGGCGTCGGCGGTGACGGTCAGCTGGGTGCCGGGCCCGGGGTCGCCGGAGCCCTTCTACCGGTCCTACGGGTTCGAGCCGACCGGCGAGATCCACGACGGCGAGGTCGTGGCCCGTCTCCCGCTCTGAGGTCGAGGGACCCTGAGCGGCGTCGACGCTCTTGACATTGGTAACAAAACCCTTACCATTTGCCCCGTGGATGTGTTCGACGCATTGGCCGACCCGATCCGGCGGTCGCTGCTGCAGCGTCTGGCCGGTGGGCCGGCGAGGGTCGTCGACCTGGCTGCCGAACACCCGGTGAGCCGACCGGCGATCAGCCGACACCTGCGCGTCCTGGGTGACGCTGGGCTGGTTCGCGCGACCGAGCTCGGCCGGGAGCGCCACTACGAGTTCGATCCGGCGGCCCTCGGCGAGGTGCACCGCTACCTGGACCGGCTGCGACCGCCGCCCCCGCTCAGCGAGCACCACCTCGACGCCCTCGACACCGAGGTGCGACGCACCCGCCGTCAGCGGGCGACCGAGCCCGGCGACACCACTCTGGAGGAATCCGCATGAACCCCACCGCACGCCTCGACGGCGGCACGCTCCGCTTCACCCGGACGTTCCCCGCCTCGATCGACGACGTCTGGGCCGCCCTCACCGAGAGCGAGCGCGTCGGGCGCTGGTACGGGACCTGGACGGGTGACCCCGCCGACGGTTTCGTGATGGTGACGATGACCGGCGAGGGCTACGAGGTGCCGCCGGCTCGCTTCGACATCGTGGTGTGTGAGGCCCCGACGACGCTCGAGGTCCGCTCGGTCGACGGGGCGGGCGAGTGGCGCCTCCGCGTCGAT
>JBPEXC010000083.1:0-2419 GCA_052032035.1 Acidimicrobiales bacterium
TCGTCGACGACGACTTCTCGGCCCGGTTCGACGCCACCGGTCGGGCCTATCGCTACCGGATCCTCAACGCCCCCGTCGCCGACCCGCAGCGGGCCCGCACGGTGTGGCACGTCCCCGAGCCCCTCGACCTCGCGGCGATGCGCCTCGCCTGCGATCCGCTGATCGGCGAGCGCGACTTCTCGTCGTTCTGTCGCCGGCCGAAGCCACCGCCCGGCGGGACGCCCGTGTCGCTGGTGCGTCGGGTCACCGGCGCGTCGTGGACCGTCGAGGGCGACGAGCTCCACTTCCACATCGCCGGCTCGGCGTTCTGTCACCAGATGGTGCGCAGCATCGTCGGCTTCCACGTGGCGGTCGGGCGCGGTCGGCGCACCGCCGGCGAGCTGCTCGGCGTGTTGTCGGCCCGCGATCGGGCCCGGGCCGAACGGCCGGCGCCACCCCAGGGCCTGACCCTGATGCGGGTCCGCTACGACGGCGTCGACCCCGACGAGACGGCCCCGGACACCGCCCGATGAGTCGGGCGAGAGTACCCGATCGGGGCGCGGCGGTTGGGGACCCACCACCCGCGCCGTATCATTACGGGTCGGCTCCTGAGGCCTCCGCCTCGGTGCGCTCACACACGTGGAGCAATGTGCTCGTCGTGGAGCGAAGCCGCCCGGGATCGCCCGTCGATCCCATCTCGAACGTTTGCACCGAAGCAGGAACGCCGTGAGCACCTTCACTCCCAAGAAAGCCGAGATCGAGCGCGACTGGTACGTCGTCGACGCCGACGGTCTCACCCTCGGTCGCATGGCCACCGAGATCGCCCGCATCCTCCGCGGCAAGCACAAGCCGACCTTCGCCCCCCACATGGACATGGGCGACCACGTGATCGTGGTCAACGCCGACAAGATCGTCCTCAGCTCGGGCAAGGCCGAGGTGAAGGAGATCCACACCCACTCGGGCTACCCGGGCGGTCTGAAGACTCGCACCTACCGCGAGGCGCTCGACCGCAAGCCGGCCGACACGGTGCGCAAGAGCATCACCGGCATGCTCCCCAAGAATCGGCTCGGCAGCCAGATGGCCACCAAGCTGAAGGTCTACGCCGGGCCCCACCATCCCCACGCCGCCCAGCAGCCCAAGCCGCTCGAGATCCCCGGGGCCCGTCGCTCCGAGAACGTCTGAGGACCACGATGACCACGCAGACCACCGGCCGTCGCAAGCAGGCCGTCGCCCGAGTTCGCCTCACCCCCGGCACCGGCCAGATCACCGCCAACGGCCGGGCCTTCGACGACTACTTCCCCTCCGCCGTCCACCGCCGCCTCATCACCGAGCCGCTGCGCGTGAGCGACACCGAGGAGCAGTACGACATCGACGTCACCCTCGACGGTGGTGGCCTGTCGGGCCAGGCCGGCGCCTTCCGCCTCGGCATCGCCCGTGCGCTCGTCGAGCTCGACCTCGAGCGTCGCCCGGCCATCAAGGCCGAGGGTCTCCTCACCCGCGACCCGCGGAAGAAGGAGTCGAAGAAGTACGGCCTCAAGAAGGCCCGCAAGGCTCCGCAGTACTCCAAGCGCTGATCGCGCCGATCCCCCAGGATCGATCCACGGTGGCGAACGACTCGGCAACCGACTTCCCGACCTTCGGGACCGACGGTGTGCGGGGCGTCGCCAACACCGAACTCACTCCCGCCGTCGCACAGGCCCTGGGCCGTGCGGCGGCGGAGGTTTTGGGCGGCGCTCGTGCCGTCGTCGGCCGCGACCCCCGGCGGTCCGGCCCGATGCTCGAGGCTGCGCTCGTGGCCGGCTACCTGTCGGCCGGGGTCGACGTCGAGCTGTTGGGCGTCGTGCCCACCCCGACGGTCGCCCACGCAGCCGCCGCCGACGACGTGTCGGGGGCGATGATCTCGGCGTCGCACAACCCGTTCGCCGACAACGGCATCAAGCTGTTCGCACCGGGCGGGGTCAAGCTCCGCGACGACACCGAGGCCGCGATCGAGGCCCGCTTCCACGAACTGTGCCGTCGGGCCCACGTTGCCGGCCCGACCGGTGGTGACGTCGGCGTCACCGTCGCCGGCGGCGGTGCCAGCCGTTGGGTCGACGCGGTGGTCGACTCGGTGCCCGCCGACCTCGGCACCGGCTGTCGGATCGTGCTCGACTGCGCCCACGGCGCGGCCTCCGAACTCGGCCCCGAGGTGTTCCGCTCCATCGGCGCCGACGTCACCGTCATCGGCGCCGCCCCCGACGGCAGCAACATCAACGCCGGGGTCGGCTCGACCCACCCCGAGGCCCTCTGCGCCGCCGTCGTCGACGCCGGCGCCGACCTCGGTCTCGCCTTCGACGGTGACGCCGACCGCCTGATCGCGGTCGACGATCGCGGTCGCGTGGTCGACGGCGACCACATCCTCTCGATCCTGGCCGAGTCGTGGCGCGACGCCGGCACGCTG
>JBPEXC010000084.1:0-8142 GCA_052032035.1 Acidimicrobiales bacterium
GACGCTGAGCGGGTCGTCGGCGGGCAGCGAGCGGCCGTCGACGAGGAACTCGACCGAGACGGTGGCCAGGGCGAGCGCCAGCTCGCGTGCGGTGTCGGCATTTGCGTGGGTGGCGGTGAATCGGACCACGCCCTCGGCCTCCTCGTGCACCCCCACATCGGGTTCGAACTCGGCGCCGGCCACCAGGCCGACCCGCGCGCGCACCTCCTGGCGGACCGAGGGGAGATTCGACACCACGACCAGGTCGTCGGCGATGCGGCGGAGCTCGGGGCGGGTGACCCCGTCCCCCTCCAGGCGGCTGATCGAGAAGACGGCCTCGGAGCGGTAGCGGACGCCGGAGCCGAAGCCGAGCAGGGCACCCAGGAGGGCGGCCACGATCACGATCACGGCCAGCAGCGTCACCGGCAGCGAACGGCGCACGGGGGAGTCGGCGCCGGTCATCGTCGGGCCCCGACCAGTTCGGCCGCTCGCGACGCCGGTGCCTCCGGATCGGCCCGACGACCGAGGGGGTCGACCGCGGTCGCCGCATCGTCGTCGGCGTCGTCGGCGTCGCGGCGGTGACGGTCCCACACCATGACCGCCATGTGGGCCAGGGCGACGTTGAGGTGCCACTGCAGGACGGTGTCGGTCAGGATGTTCTCGGAGATCAGCTGGAGGATCGTCGAGGCGGTCGCCGCCACGGCGCCGATCAGCATCGCTCGCTCGAGCTTGGTCGTCGAGCCGGGGTCGCCGTAGGGGAGGCGATCGGCGAGCCGGTAGGCCTTGACGGTGAGCACCACCGCCGTGCCGACCAGGAGGAGCCAGCCGAGCAGGCCGAGCACGCCGGCCTCGACGGCGGCCTGGAGGAAGCTGTTGTGGGGGCGGGCACCCCGCACGGTCAGGGAGGGCACCACCTGGAGGCCCACGCCCGAGATCGGGTTGCGCCAGAACAGGGGAGCGACCTCACCCCAGTAGGAGATGCGCCAGGCCAACGAGTCGTCGGTCTTGGCGCCGCCGTCGGCGCCGGTCTCGGCGGTGATGTTGGCCAGCCGGTCGCTGATGCCGGGGACGAGGAAGGCGGCGAGCACGACGGCCACGCCGACGCCGATCGTCACCCGACGATCGATTCGCCACACGAGCAGCATCACGCCGAGGGTGAAGGAGATCCACGCGGCCCGGGCGTAGGTGTAGACCAGCACGAACAGGCTGGCGGCCACGGGGAACACGGCGAACACCCGGTCGCCGGGCCGCATGGCGGTGATGGCGGAGAAGCCGAGGAGGAGCACGATCACCAGGTAGGTGGCGAACGGGTTGTAGTGCGTGAACGACCCGTCGAGCCGTACCAGCCCGGAGATCGGCTCGAGGGTGCCGGTCCAGAAGTACTGCACGATGCCGGTGGCCACGGGGATGACGAGGCCCACGGCGAGCGCCCCGACCAGCCGCAGCAGCGCCCGGCGGTCGGTTCGCAGGCTGCGTTCGATGCCGAAGTAGAGAGCAACCGACGAGGCGAAGCCGAGCACCGCGGGCAGGGTCTCGCCGCGGTCGAGCGAGGTGACCAGCGAGATCGACAGGAGCAGACCGCACGCGAGGTAGGCGCCGGCCATCGGGGTGGCGATCGCCCGACCGCCGTGTGCCCGGTCGGCGAGCACCCGCACCAGCACGAGGCCGATCACGAGGAGCCCGAGGATGGCCGACGGTTGCAGCGGGTCGAGGGCCTCGGTCTTGAGGTCGTCGAGGGCGGGGCGGATGGCGAGGGCGGCCAGGACGAACCACTCGAAGCGGTAGAGGGCGGTGAGACCCAGCCCGATCGAGATCACGAGGGCGAGGACCAGGGTGACCAGGTCGGGGTCGGGTTGGACGACGAGCAGGCTGAACGCTGCGGCGAGCCCGGCGAGGACCGAGACGACGCCGATGGCGACGTCGCCGCCGCGTCGCGTGCTCACGGGAGCAGGGATCGGTAGACGTCGATGGTGTCGTTGCCCACCTCGGCCGCCCGGAAGCGCCGTTCGGCCGTCGCTCGTCCGCCCTTGCCGAGCCGGGCCCGGAGGTCGTCGTCGGTCAGCAGTCGGCCGAGGCCGTCGGCGAGTTCGGCGCCGATGTCGTGCCCGGGCACGAGGAGGCCGTTCTCGTCGTCGTCGATCAGGTACGGGATGCCGGCGTTGGCCGGCCCGATCACGGGGATCCCGGCGGCCATCGCCTGCTGGAACGCCATCGGCGAGGTCTCCTCGCGGCTCGACATGACCACGACCGAGGCCGTGGCGTAGTGCTCGAGCAGCTCCTCGTCGGACACGATGCCGGTGAGGACCACCCGATCGGTGAGGCCGTGGTCGGCGATCGAGGCCCGCACGGCGTCGGTGTAGTCGGCGTCGACCTGCTTGCCGACCAGGTGGAGCTTGGCGTCGATCCCGCGCTCGGTGAGCAGCCGGACCGCCTCGACCAGGTGGTGCTGCCCCTTGCGGGGCTCGATCCGGGCCACGCACAGCAGGTGGCCGGCCTCGGGGCGGTGGGTCAGGTCGAAGTACTCGGCGCCGATCGGGTTGCCGATCGCGGTGAGTGTGGCGTCGGTGCGGCCGGTGATCGAGTCGTTGACGTAGCCGCTGATCGTGATGATGTGCTCGGCTCGTTCGAGGACCTGGGCCTCGAACCGGGCGTTGAAGTAGCCCCGGATCCGCGTCTGGAGCTGGCGGAGACGACTCGATCGCTCGTCGACGATCTTGGCCTCCTTGAAGAGCATCCCGTGGAGGGTCACGACGGTGGGCAGGTCGGCGGCGAGGGCGCCGAGCCCGTAGAAGTTGGCGCCCTGGGCGTGGACCACGTCCGGGGCGATGCGCCGCAGCGTGCGGGCGATGCCGAGACGCTCGTTGCGGTAGAAGGTGATCCGTCGCAGTCGGTCGTCGGAACCCACGCAGTGGATGGTCACGCCGTCCTGTTCGACGATGGTGTCCTCGCCGCCGAAGACGGCGGTGACGACCTGGACGTCGACATCGTCGCGCTGGCGCAGCAGGTCGACCATCCCGACCGTCACGGCTTCCACGCCGTTGGAGAGCGGTCGTCCGACCGGGTAGGGCCCGACCATCGCCACCGTGAGGCGATCGCCCATCACCGGCTCCTCAGCACCCGGCTCGACCCGGTGTCGTCGGTGCTGCCGTCGGCGGTGTCGTCGGCGGTGGCGTCATCGGTGTCGCTCGAGCTCTCGTCGTCGAAGACGATCGTCTCGTCGTCGGACCAGCTGTCGTCCTCGTCGTCCTCGTCGAGGTCGTCGAGGTCGAGCACGTCGTCGCTCGAACCGCTGGCGACGACCCGGGGATCATCGTTGCGGCGGCGATCGGCGAACAGGTCGATCAGCACGAAGGCGGCGATGAGCACGAGGCCGTTGATCGCGGCGAGCAGCAGCATGTTCTGGGCGATCGCCGGAGCCTTCGAGGTCTCACGGGTGGCGACCTCGGCGATCACGAGTTCGCTCGACGCGTTGGCCAGGGAGTTCTCCGAGCGGGAACGGTCGGTGATGGCGACGCCGAGCTCGTCGGCGATCTCGGCCGCTTCCTCCTCGAGCAGGTCGTACTGCTGCTGGTGGGGACGCAGGAGCTCGATCTCCTCCTCGAGGGAGTCGGCGAGCTGCTCGGCCTCGGCATCGCCGGTGGCGGCGGCCTGGCGGGTGTCGAAGAGCAGTTCCGACGCCCGGGTCAGCGCGATGTTGGGGGAGATGCCGCCGGCCAGGTCGGTGAGCGTCTCCTGCTCCTCGCGCACGGCGGTGAGCTGGGCCTCGAGGGCTGCGACCAGCGAGTCGGCTCGCACGATCGACTGGCCGATCACGAACTCGGCGGTCTTCTCCGCGGTGAGCCGACTCGCCTCTCGGGCCACCGGCTCGGAGCCCGCTTCGGCGATGAAGGCCAGCGACGTGTCGGAGGCGGTCTCGGAGATCTCGACGGTGTACTCGGCGGCCGGGCCCGAGCCCAGCGCCTCCTCGACCGCGTCGGACACCTGGGGCAGGGTCGCGGCGAGTCGCAGCTCATCGGCGAAGTCCTCGAGCTGGGCGGGCGACAGGTCGTCGGACGCCAGCTGGGCCGCGAACACGATGTGACGCGAGGTGTACGTCGTGTCCTGCGGGATCATCGCCCCGACGAGGGCGCCGGCGGCCACGAGGACCGCCAGAGCGAGGGGGCGCCAGCCACGCAGGTGCAGCGCGTCGATCAGTTCCATTGAGGTCTACCCTCCGCCATGGTTGGAGTGTCCCATGATACGAGTGGCGCTCGACGCCCAGCAGGGGAGCATTTCCCAGCGCCTGGGCTCTTGGCCCCATGTTTCACGGGTTGAATCGGGAGATCGTCGGCCGACCGGTCGGTGCGACCGGCAACGAGAGGAATCGCATGACGCAATCGACCGGAGACGACTGGGGCCGAGCCGACGTCGGCGCCGCTCGCCGCTGGTTCCGGCGCGCCCTGCGGCCGGTCGAGGACCGCTACGGCGTCGTGATGGGGCGCCGCCACCAGCGGGCGGCCCGCGAAGGCTGGGCCGATCGATCGCTCGGCGCCGAGGTGGTGCGAGCCGCAGCGGCCACGGCCCCCGAGAGCGACGCGACCACGGCCCCGATCTTCGTCCTCGCCGCCACCTGGCGCAGCGGGTCGACCCTGCTGCAACGACTGCTGTTGAGCTCGGGTGACGTGATGATGTGGGGCGAGCCCTGGAATCGATGCGACCTGGTGCCCCGTCTGCGGGAGTCGCTGCGGCCCCTCGACGACGCCTGGCCGGCCCCCGGCAACGTCGTCGACGAACTCGAGGCCGGGGATCGACTCGACGACGCTGCGCTGCACGAGCTGATGGTCCCGGACCTCTACCCCGAGCGGACCGACCTGCTGGCCGCCCACCGGGCGCTCTTCGACCGTCTGCTGGCCGAGCCGGCCGCCCGCCGCGGGTACCGACGCTGGGGGCTGAAGGAGACCCGCCTGTCGGCCGACGACGCCCGCTACCTCCACGCCCTCTACCCCGAGGCCCGCATCGTCTTCGTCCACCGGGATCCCTACGCCAGCTGGTCGTCCTACGTGGCGCTGCGCGCCCAGGGCTACACGCGCTGGCCCGACGAGCCGATCGTGTCGCCGCGCGACTTCGGTCGGCTGTGGGCCGACCGGGTGGCCGGCTACCTCGCCTACCCCGACGACCTGCCCCACATGGTCGTGTCCTACGAGTCGCTCGTCGACGATCCCGCGGTGCTCGCCGCGCTGGGCGAGTTCTGCGGCGTCGTCCCCGACAGCACGACACTCGAACGCAAGGTCGGTCGCTCCCACGGTGCTCGGTTGCCCGCCGCCTCAGCGGCGCGCGTCGAGAAGGCCGTCGGCTCGCTCGCCGTCGACCTCGGCTACCTGCGCCCGTCGTAGGTCGATCACGACCTCGGGGTCGAGGCCGTAGGCGATCTCGTGGATGTCGGCGGCTCGTTCGACGCTGAAGCGCTCCTCGAGGGACGCGGCGAGGTCGACGGCGCCCTTCCGTTCGGTGCCGAGGTCGGCGAGCATCGAGCGCAGCCGCTCGACGAACTTCGTGCCGTCCCCGACCGGGAACGTGCGGGCGCCCGGTCGGTCCTGCCCGAGGATCTCGACGTGGGGGGCGATGTCGGACGCGAGGCACGGGGTGGCCGTGCGGCCGGCCTCGATCACCGTGGTGGGCAGCCCCTCGAGGTGGGAGCCGGTCACGAACACGGCCGCGCCGCACACCAGCTGGGCCAGGTCGTCGCCGTAGACGCCGCCGGTGAACACGACACGGTCGTCGCCCTCGGCGATCGCCCACATCCGGGCGGCGTAGTCGTCGGCACCGGCGGAGCCGCCGACGATGACGAGCTTGGCGTCGAGGTCGCTGTCGACGAATGCCTCCACGAGCTCGTGGGGCGCCTTCTCGGGCACGATGCGGCCGACGGCGAGCACGTAGCGGCCGGCCTCGAGGCCGAACCGCTCGAGGGCCTCACCGGGCACGGCGTCCATGCGGGGGCCGGTGGCGTTGGGTACGAAGCGGGTGCGCCGACCGAACTCTGCCAGGTAGTCCTCGCACAGGGCGTGGGACACCACGAGGGTCTCGTGGGGCACCGATGCGCTCGAGCGGGCGCCCAGGCCGAGCACGAGCTTGGGGAAGCGACCCCACTTGGCCCGCTTGTCGTCGCGGCCGTGCACGGTCTGCACGACGCGGGTCTTGGTGAGCGTACGGGGCACGGCGGCCAGCAGGCCCGGACCGAGCGCGTGGTAGTGGAGCACGTCGAAGCGGCGGGGGAGCGCCCAGGCCGTGGCGAGGACCGAGTGGACGAGGGCGGCGAGCCCGGTCTGGAGCGGGGCCCACAGGTAGACGCACTTGACGCCGTCGACCTCCGCCGGTCGCTCGTCGTAGTCGCCTCGACGGCAGAACACCGTCACGTCGTGGCCTCGTTGCACCAATTCTCGTGCCACCACATCGACCACCGTCTCGACGCCGCCGTAGCGCGCGGGGATGCCCCGCGAGCCGATCATTGCGATTCGGAGTCTCTGTTGGGCTCGACGTACCGTCCCGCCGGTCGTCGCCTTCGCCATGGGTTCCCGTCCTTCCCGCCACATCGGACTGTACGGACCGGCAACTCCGCCCGTCAACGAGTGGTCAAATTCGCCCATCGGGTTGGTCCAGGTGCCACTTGCTCCGTCGAGCTGGTTGTCCAAGCGTAGGTCGAACGACCTGCTCGGGCGGGGATACTGGGTAGTCCTGCCGGGGCAAGATGGAGCGTCCGGAGCCACACTCGGAGGTGGCTGCGGCGATCACCGGTGGGACATGCGGGAGAGACGACCAGGATGAATGGCGGAGCGACGACGGACGCCGTGCCGAACTTCTTCGTGATCGGCGCGCAGCGCGCCGGGAGCACCTCGATGTGGCGCTATCTGCGAGCCCACCCCGAGATCTACATGGCCGAGGCCAAGGAGCCCGGCTTCGTGTGCTTCGCCGGCGGCACGCCGCCGTTCACCCACAACGGCGACCCGAACTTCTCCGGGCAGCTCGTCCTCGACGAGGCCGACTACCTCGACCTCTTCACGCCGGGGGCCGATCGCCGCTACCGGGGCGAGTCGTCGTCGTTCTACCTCTACATCGACGACGCCCAGGCCGAACTGGCACGGCGCTTCCCCGACGCCAAGCTGCTGATCGTGTTGCGCGACCCGATCGACCGCATCTGGTCGAGCTTCAACTACCTGCGTCGTCTCGGCGGTGAGCCGCTCGAGACCCTCGACGCCGCCCTCGACGCCGAGCCGCAACGCATCGCCGACCACTGGGAACCGCTGTTCCACTACGTGGCCGAGAGCCGTTACAGCGAGCAGCTCACCCGGCTCTACGAGCGCTTCGACCGCTCGCAGGTGCACGTGGCGGTGCTCGAACGCCTCCAGGACGACGGTCCGGCCGAGATGGCGCGGATCTTCACGTGGCTCGGCATCGACCCCGATGCCGACGTCGGCGTCGAGGTCCGCCACAACTCGGCCGGCCAGTCGCGCATCCCGGCGTTGAGCACGGTGCTGACCCCCGGCTTCCTGCCCGACTCGCTGGCGGACCGGATCCCCCGAGGGCTCAAGGACCGGGCGGTCGCGGTGCGGGAACGGCTGCGCAGCAACGACTACGACGACATGCCGGCGCCCACCCGGGCCCGGCTCGAGGCGGCCCTGGCCGACGAACTCACGGCCCTGCCGTCCCTCGTCGACTTCGACCCGGCCGACCACTGGACCTTCTTCGGAGCCGCACGATGACCACGACCGAAGGCGACGGCACCCCGCGCGTGAGCGTCGCCATGCCCGTCTACAACGGCGAGATGTTCCTGGCCGCCGCCATCGAGAGTCACCTGGCGCAGACCTTCGGCGACTTCGAGCTGCTGATCTGCGACAACGCCTCGACCGACGGCACCCGCGACATCGCCGAGAAGTACCTGGCCGCCGACGACCGGGTGCGCTACCGCTGCAACGACGTCAACCTGGGCGCCAACCCGAACTTCAACGTGGGCTTCCGCTACACCACCGCCCCCTACCTGCGCTGGGCGGCGGCCGACGACACGATCGAGCCGACCTATCTCGAGCGCACCGTCGAGGTGCTCGACACCCGGCCCGAGGTCGTGGTCGCCCACGCCCGGTCAGCGGCGATCGACCGCTTCGGCGAGCCACTCGTGCCGCTCGAGCACGG
>JBPEXC010000085.1:0-1677 GCA_052032035.1 Acidimicrobiales bacterium
GCGGCGTCGTCGCCGGGGCCCGGGTAGTGGCGGGGCGCTCCGGCGTGGGCGAAGAAGTGGACCTCCTTCGGCTCGGTGAAGAACACCTCGGGGTGGTCGCCCAACGCCCGGGCCAGGGCGGTGGTGCCGCTGCGGGCGGCGCCGGCGATCACGAAGTTGGGGCGAGGCACCCGCCGAGCCTACTGATGCCTTGTCGGGGCGCTCACCGGAACCCTGGGATGCTGGGTTCCGGCGAGCTACCCCTACCCGACCGGGCCACTGGGCGGCGATGGCGGCCTGGTCAGGCGACTGGTGTGGAACGTCGACGGAACGACGGCTCCGTCAGTTCTGTTCGGGCTCTTCGCAGCTGACGACCCCGAAGCCGGTCGACGAGGTGCACAGCACCGCCCGGGTGTCCGGGTCGATGATGACGACGTCGACCCGACCGGTCTGGCCGCACGGAATGTCCACGCTCACCGGCGGCACGGGCAGCGGCACCTCCTGTGAGGTGAGGAACGGCGAGAGCGCGCCCGGGTCGGGGCCGGCGTAGACGGTGGCCTGGGCGAGGCCGGTGCAGTCGGTGGAGAGCGTGAACACGACCTGCCGGGTGCCGGCGTCCGATTGCCGACCGAACGAGTAGGTCACGCTGCAGCCGCACGACACCGACTGGGCTGCGGCCGGGCTCGGCGCGCCGACGGCGATGACCGTGGGCGCTGCCCACGCCAGGCCGGCGCCGGCGCCGATCTTGCGGAGCGCCGAGCGTCGATCGACGCCTGCGCCGGGCGCGCCTTCGTCGGGCAGGGGCGCGTCGGCGCCGTGGTCAGTCTGGTCCACCATGATGTTCCCTCCCGGCCGCGGTTCCGCCGACGGCCGATGAGGCACGACGTTACGCCACGTCACCGGGGGTGTGCAACGTGGCGATGTCGCTCAGGTGCTGCGCCGGTCAGTGGTGGACGCTCGTCACCCGCCGACACCGCAGTCGTTGACGGCGAAGCCCGTCGAGGTCTGGCAGAGGATCGCCCCCGTCGTCGGGTCGGTGATCGTGACGTCAATGCGGCCGGCCTCGCCGCACGGGATCGCCGTGGCGACTGGGCCGCTGGGCACCGTCGGGGAGGAGACCTGGTCCCAGGCGTTGAGCGAGTTGGCGTCGGGGCCGCGGAAGATGTTCGCAAGGACTGCGCCGTCGCACGACGCCGTCAGCGTGAAGAACACTCGCTGCTCGGTGCCACCCGAGATGATCTCGCCGAAGGTGTAGGTCAACATGCACGTGCACGGCGCCGACTGGGCGGCGGCCGGGGTCGGAGCGCCGACGGCCACGACCGTGGGGGCCGCCCAGGCCAGGCCGGCACCGGCGCCGATGGTGCGCAACGCCTTGCGGCGCGAGGTGGCCCCGTCGCCGGGAGTGTTCGACACGGCGGAACCGTCAGTCGGTCCGCCGTGGTCCGCCGAGAGATCTCGGTCTGCCGATTCCGCCATGTCGTTCCCTCCATTCGGTCGACCTCCGCACGGTCGACCTGCCGCCGAACGTAGGAAGCGACCGCGACGCCGACAATGGGGGGCGCCCCCGATTGCGCTGCACCCCGCCGTGTGCGCGTGCACACTCGTGCGGTGGATCCCGCCGACTCCGACCGCCTCGCCCCTGGTGCCAGCCGTCGCTGGCGCGTGTTCGGCGCCGTCGTCGAGGCCGAGGGCCCGCCC
>JBPEXC010000086.1:0-9387 GCA_052032035.1 Acidimicrobiales bacterium
CGCCGCCGGCGGTGCGGTCGACGCCTCGTGGCTGCTCGGCGTGTTCGTGGCCTGCGTGGTCGGCTTCGCCTGCAACAGCATCTTCGTCGCCGTCGCCATCGCCCTCCAGCAGGGCCTGCCCGTGATGGAGATGATCCGCCGCTCGATCGGCATCAACCTCGGCATGGACGGGCTGCTGCTCGCCCTCACCCCGATCTTCGTGGTCGTCGGCCGAGAGGCGGTCGTCCTCGTGCCGGTGCTGCTGCTCACGATGTGGGTGATCTTCAAGAGCGCGGCGCTGGCGTTGAGCAACGCCCACGAGGCCACCCACGACCAACTCACCGGCATCCCCAACCGCCGCATGTTCGAGGACCACGCCGCCCTGCGCCTCGAGGCGGCTGACGCCGGCGACCGTCAGACCGCCCTGCTCCACATCGACCTCGACGGGTTCAAGGGCATCAACGATCGGCTCGGCCACCACTACGGCGACGTCGTCCTGCAGCAGATCGCGGCCCGCCTCGACGAGGCCAGTCGCGACGGTGATCTCGCCGCTCGGCTCGGCGGCGACGAGTTCGCGGTGCTCGCCGCCGACGTCGACGGTCTCGACCACGCCGAGACCCTCGCCGCCCGCCTGGTCGAGGTGATCCGTCTCCCCCTCGACGTCGAGGGCGTGCCGCTCACGGTCGGGGCGTCGGTCGGGGTGTCGCTGTTCCCCCGGCACGGCGACGACGTCGACACCCTCCTCCATCACGCCGACCTCGCCATGTACGAGGCCAAGGCCGAGGGCGGCGGCGTGCGGGTCTACGCCGACGGGCAGCGGACCCGCGTGCCCGGACGGCTCGCCCTGCTCTCCGAACTGCCGGCCGCGATCGACCGCGACGAGCTGCGGCTCGCCTACCAACCCAAGATCGAACTGGCGAGTGGCGCCGTCGTCGGGGTCGAGGCGCTGTTGCGTTGGGACCACGCCCTCCACGGACGGGTCGACCCGGCGTGGTTCATGCCCCAGGCCGAGCAGACCGAGCTGATCACGCCGCTCACCGACCACATCCTCTCGCTCGCCGTCCGCCAGAGCGCGGCGTGGAGCGCCGAGGGTCTCGACGTGACGATCGCCGTCAACGTCTCCACCCGCAACCTCCACGACCTTCGCTTCGCCCAGCGGGTCGGTGGGATCCTCGATGCCCACGGGGTGGCGGCCGACCGGCTCGAGATCGAGATCACCGAACACTCGGTGATGGCCGATCCGGCGCGATCCCAGACCGTGCTCGCCCAACTCCGACGGCTCGGCGTCGGCGTGGCGATCGACGACTTCGGCACCGGATCGTCGTCGCTGGTGACCCTGCGCGAACTCCCCCTCGACCGCATCAAGATCGACCGCTCGTTCATCACCGCCCTGGCATCGAGCGACGGCGACCTCACCATCGTGCGGTCGCTGGTCGAGCTCGGCCACAACCTCGGCCTCGGCACCGTCGCCGAAGGGGTCGAGACCCCGGAGGTGCTCGCCCTCCTCACCGCCCTCGGCTGCCAGGACGCCCAGGGCTTCCTGTTCGCCCGCCCCAAGCCCGCCGGCCTCATCGCCCCGCTCCTCCACGCCGGGCGCGTCGACCTCGACGCGTTCGCGTCGGGCGAGGTGGCCGCCCCCGAAGGACCCCGCCCGTGATCACCGCCGTCTGTTTCCTGCTCGCCGTCGCCTCCGTCCCACTGTTCGGCGGCGACCTCGTCCGCCTCGGCGAGGTGCGCCTCGCCCGCTGGTGGGCCATCGTCGCCGCCCTCGTCGTGCAGATCGGGGTGATCTCGGTCTTCCCCGAGCAGCTCGGCTCGACGCTGTCGGGCGTGCTCCACGTCGCCAGCTACCTGCTCGCCCTCGTCTTCGTGTGGGCCAACCGCAGGCTCGTCGGCATGGTCGTCATCGTCGCCGGCGGCCTGATGAACCTCGCCGCGATCGCCGCCAACGGGGGTGTGATGCCGGCCCAGCGCAGCGCCCTCGAGCGGGCGGGCATCATCGCCGACTCACCCACCTTCGAGAACTCCGCCCCCGTCGACGACGCCCGCCTGTGGTTCCTCGGCGACATCTTCGCCATCCCGTCCGGGGTCCCCTTCGCCAACGTCTTCAGCATCGGCGACGTGATCCTCGTGCTCGGCGGGGCGATCCTCGTCCACCATGTCGGCGACAGTCGCCTGGCCCGCCTGGTCACCCGCTCGAGCGACCGGACCGACGACGGCGACCTCGTCGACATCGCCGCCGCCCTCGACGGCCCGCCGGATGACGCAACACGTCCCCAGGCCGCACCGCCCGAGCCGGTACAACCCCATCCGGTACGCCACGAGCCGGCACAGCCCCAGGCGGCACAGCCCCAGGCCGCACCGCCCGAGCCCGCCGTGGCCGACGCTGCGGGCGTCGCCGCACTGTTCGCCGTCGACCGTCGCCCCGAACGGGTGCGCTGACCGACGTCGGCGAGCCCGATCAGATGACGGGCGTGTAAATGCCACCAGGCAATCCCGCTCGTCCCGGCGACACGCCGTCGTGACATGCTTATACTCCCCCGCCAGTGTTGTGGAGCACCACCGTCCGTGAGGACCGAACGTCCCGTGCCGTCCGTCGGCCCGCGCCCGATCGTCGCCGTCTGGCGCCGACGCTGAGCGCGATCGGCATCATCCTCGGCCTGCTGCTGTCGTGGGCCGGCGTCGCCGCCGCCCAGGAGACCGGCACGATCCAGGGCACGCTCTTCTATCAGGACGCCGAGGGCGAACGGGTCCCGGCCGAGGGCGTGCGCATCGTGGTGGCCGACGCCGATGGCGCCGATGCCGGCGAAGGCGTCACCGACGCCGAGGGCTTCTTCGCTGTCGAGCTGCCCGCTCCCGCCGACTACGAGGTCCGCATCGACACCGACTCGATCCCGGCCGGTCTGTCGCTGCGCGACCCCACCAAGACCAGCCTGCCGACCTTCACCCTCAACGGCGGGCAGGAACGCAACGTGCTGTTCCCCCTGGTCGAGGGCGAAGGCGGCGTCGACGCCGTCGCCTCCACCGGTGATGGGCTCGGCGCCCGGGTCGTGCGCCTCGCCTTCGACGGCCTGGTCTTCGGCCTGATCATCGCCATGAGCTCGATCGGCCTGTCGCTGATCTTCGGCACCACCGGCCTCACCAACTTCGCCCACGGTGAGCTCGTCACCCTCGGCGCCCTCCTCGCCCTGCTGTTCAACGTCGGCGTCGGCCTCCACGTGCTGCTGGCCGCCCCGATCGCCGTGGCGCTCACCGCCGGCGCCGGGTTCGCCAACGAACGGCTGATCTGGCGCCCGCTGCGCCGCCGCGGCACCGGCCTGATCGCCATGCTCGTCATCTCGATCGGCCTGTCGATCGTCGCCCGCTATGTCTTCCTCTACTACAAGGGCGGCGACACCGACTTCCTGCGTCAGTACAGCCTCCAGCTCGACGGCTACGAGGTCGGCCCCCTGACCATCGCTCCCCGTCAGCTGTGGATCATCGGCATCTCGATCCTCACCCTCATCACCGTCGCCATCGGGGTGCAGACCACCAAGCTCGGCAAGGCGATGCGGGCCGTCGCCGACAACAAGGACCTGGCCGAGTCGTCCGGCATCGACGTCGAGCGCGTCATCCTGTCGATCTGGGTGATCGGCGGCGGCCTGGCCGGGCTCGGCGGCGTGCTGTTCGGCCTCAACCAGGGCATCGCCTGGGACATGGGCTTCGAGCTGCTGCTCCTGATGTTCGCCGCCGTGACCCTCGGCGGGCTCGGCACCGCCTACGGGCCGCTCCTCGGCAGCCTCATCGTCGGCATGTTCATCAATCTCAGCACCCTCGTGGTGGCTCCCGAGCTCAAGAACGTCGGCGCCCTGCTGGTGCTGGTCGTCATCCTGCTCGTGCGGCCTCAGGGTCTCCTCGGACGGAAAGAGAGGATCGGCTGATGGATTGGGGACTCATCCTCGCCGAGTCGGCCCGACAGTTCATCGGGCCCCAGGCCGTCTACTTCGCTATCGCCGCCATCGGCCTCAACATCCACTTCGGCTACACCGGACTCCTCAACTTCGGCCACGCCGGCTTCCTCGCCGTCGGCGCCTACGGCCTGGCGATCACCGTCGACCAGGGCGGCCCCTGGCCGCTCGGCGTCGTCATCGGCCTGCTCGCCGCCGTCGTGTTCGCCCTGATCCTCGGCATCCCGACGCTGCGCCTGCGGGCCGACTACCTCGCCATCGTCACGATCGCGTCGTCGGAGATCATCCGCATCATCGTGCGCGCCACCAGCTTTCCCGGGGTCGGCGACCAGTGGCGTGAATGGACCGGCGGCTCCCAGGGCATCAACGGGTTCAACCGCAGCTTCTACTCGATCAACCCCTACAACGACCGCTTCCTCGGCTTCGCCCCGGTGCAGCTGTGGAGCATCACGGTCGGTTGGGTCCTCGTGCTGCTGTCGGTGCTGATCGTGTTCCTGCTGATGCGCAGCCCGTGGGGTCGTGCCCTCAAGGCGGTGCGGGAGGACGAGGACGCGGTGCGGGCCCTCGGCAAGAACGCCTACGTCATCAAGATGCAGAGCCTCGTGATCGGCGGCCTGTTCGGTGCGCTCGGCGGCATGCTCTTCGTCCTCAACCAGGGCTCGGTCCAGCCGACGCCGCAGGACCTCGGCACACCGAAGACGTTCTTCATCTGGGTCGCCATGATCCTCGGCGGCACCGCCCGCCTGTGGGGCCCGGTCATCGGGTCGATGATCTTCTCGGGCCTGCTGTCGTTCACCGACCTCACCCTCCGGGCGATGGTCGGCGAGGGCTACATCCCCGAGTGGCTGATGGACGGCGTCCAGGTCGGCCAGATGCGCTTCATCCTCATGGGCCTCGGCCTCATGCTGCTGATGATCTTCCGCCCCCAGGGCATCTTCGGTGACAAGCGAGAGTTGGCCCTCGATGCCCACTGAACCCGTGTCGTCCGCGCTGCCCGGCGCCACCGCCCCGGCGATGACCGAGGCCCTCGAGGTGCCCGGCTCCCACAAGCCCGACCCGATCCTGGTGGCCGACGGCATCGTCCGTCGCTTCGGCGGTCTCACCGCCGTCGACGTCGACCACCTCGAGATCCAGCGGGGTCTCATCACCGGCCTGATCGGGCCCAACGGCGCCGGCAAGACCACGTTCTTCAACCTGATGACCGGGTTCGACTCGCCCGACGAGGGCACCTGGTCCTTCGACGGGGTCGACATCGGCAAGATGCCGTCCCACAAGGTCGCCCGGGCCGGCATGGTCCGCACCTTCCAGCTCACCAAGGCACTGTCGCGTCTCACGGTGATCGAGAACATGAAGCTCGGTGCCATGGGGCAGGCCGGCGAGAAGCTGTGGGCGGCGCCGTTCAGGTTCCTCTGGGATCGCGAGGAGCAGGCGATCGAACAGCGAGCCGACGAACTGCTGGTGCGGTTCAAGCTCGACCACATGCGCGAGGAGTTCGCCGGCACCCTGTCGGGTGGCCAGCGCAAGCTGCTCGAGATGGCTCGGGCGCTGATGACCGATCCCAAACTGATCATGCTCGACGAGCCGATGGCCGGCGTGAACCCGGCCCTCACCCAGTCGTTGCTCGAGCACGTGAAGGGGTTGCGCGACGAGGGTCGCACGGTCGTCTTCGTCGAACACGACATGGACGTGGTGCGCGACGTGTCCGACTGGGTGGTGGTGATGGCCGAGGGCGCCGTCATCGCCGAGGGTCCGCACGCCGCCATCGGTGCCAACCAGCAGGTGATCGACGCCTACCTCGGCACCAGTCACGACAAGCCGCTCGACTTCGGGGAGGACGCATGACGGCCGAGCCGACCACCGACGGACCCGTCGATCCCGCGGATCTGCTGATCCACATCGACAACGTCACCGGGGGCTACATCCCCGAGGTCGACATCCTCAACGGCTGCAGCCTCGAGCTGCACCCGGGCGAACTGGTGGCCATCATCGGCCCCAACGGCGCCGGCAAGTCGACGCTGCTCAAGGCCCTGTTCGGGCTGGTGAAGATCCGGGAGGGCACCGTCACCTACGACGGGGCCGACATCACCAACATGAAGGCGTCGAAGCTGGTGACGCGGGGCATCGGCTTCGTGCCCCAGACCAACAACGTCTTCCCGAGTCTCACGATCACCGAGAACCTCGAGATGGGCTGCTATCAGCGGCCCGAGAACTTCGCCGAGCGCTACGACTTCGTGGCCGAGATGTTCCCCCGGCTCCACGAGCGCAAGGACCAGCGGGCCGGTGCGCTGTCGGGCGGCGAGCGCCAGATGCTGGCGATGGGCCGGGCGCTGATGATGGATCCGAAGGTGATCCTGCTCGACGAGCCGTCGGCCGGCCTCTCCCCCGCGCTGCAGGACCAGGTGTTCATCAACACCAAGAACATCAACGCCGCCGGCGTGTCGGTGATCATGGTCGAGCAGAACGCCAGCCGGTGTCTGCAGATCTGCGACCGGGGCTACGTGCTCGACCAGGGACGCAACGCGTACACCGACACGGGCCGCAACCTGCTCACCGACCCCAAGGTCATCGAGCTCTACCTCGGCACCCTCACCAAGGCCCACTGACCCTCCACCCACGGCCCGGGTGCTCCCGTGGGGCATTGGGTCGCTCACACGGCCCCACACGCCACCCCAGCGACCCAACCCCACAGCCCCGCACCCACGTGAGGCATTGGGTCGCTCACACGGCCCCACACGCCACCCCAGCGACCCAACCCCGCAGCCCCGCACACACGTCAGGCATTGGGTGGCTCACACGGCGGGAGGGGGCCTGCCATCGACCCAATTCGTGCGCAGATCGTCGATCTCGACGCCGAGCGTCCGGCAGCGAGCCTCGACCGCAGCGACCAACAGATCGGCGAAGCGGTCAGGGTCGTGCGCCGCCCACCACGTGAAGTACTCCACCTGCCAACCCGCTGCGGCGAGTCGGAGGTGACGAGCCGAATCGCGTGCCTCGGCCTCGCGGCCGAAGTGGTGAGTGCGGGAGGTCGCCTCCAACCCCCACGAGATGGCCGAGTACCCGAGGTCGATCCGGTAGGTCCGGTCGTCGGCGCGCACCCGGATCTGACGTTCGAGGGGCGGCAGACCCGCTCGGGTGGCGAACTGGTCGACCATCATCTCGAGCACCGACTCGACCGGTTCGGGTTGGAAGGCCGGGTCGCTCAGCACGTCGAGCAGGTGTCGACGCCCCGTCCGCCCCGGCCGGTTCAGCCGCTCCAGGGTCTGATCGAGCCAGGTTGGATGCACCCGATCCGGGATGGCTTCGATCGCAGTGTGCAGGAGCTTCTTGCGGGTCGTCGCCACGCCGAGATGGATGAGGGTCGCCGCCATCGTGGCGACCGGGATGCCGTCGATCTCGGTGATGTCCTTCGACGAGGGCCGGCGCCACCGGTGCACGACCACGCCGTCGAGCGACAGGTGGGTGCCACGGGCGAAACAGATCTCGACCGTCGGGTCGGTCGCGAACTCGCCGAATCCGTGGAGTCGGGCGGCGGAGCGGTGCGAGGCGTAGGCACCGGGCCGGGTCAACACCGCGGCCATCACTCGCTGATGCCAGGTTCGTGGCGCAGCGGCGACCCGGAAGACCGTGGGGTGGCAGGGGTGGACGGTCCCCCGGGTCGCTTCGCGTTGGAGCGCGTGGGCGTCGACGCCGAACTCGGCCGCCTGGCGGCGGGAGAAGCAGCCATGCTGACGGCTGGCGAGTTCGGAGAGGTCGAGCCACGCGCTCATGGCCGAGACGGTACGAACGGTCGGCGATCGAGGCGATGGGGACCCGGCCCCACCCCGCCGAGCGCCGCGATCGGGTCACTGACAGGACACCACCCGCCGCCTTGGCCACCCAATCCCCGGCACCAGCACCCGGCACCGCGATCGGGTCGATGACAGGGCCGCACACGCCCGCAGAACGACCCAATCCCCCACAACGCCAGCGGACCACGGCATTGGGTCGATGACAGGGCCGCACACGCCCGCAGAGTGACCCAATCCCCGAAAATGTGGGCGAGCCGCGGCATTGGATCAATGACGGGCCCGCACACGCCCGCAGAACGACCCAATCCCCGGAAGTGTGGCGGGAAGTGTGGGCGGGGGTGCGAGGGAGCGGGGGCGGGTGGGACGCGAGAAGGCCAGCCCCGGGGGGCCGGCCTTCGTCAGGATTCAGCTCCGAGGAGCCAGTGCTTCGTCAGATCAGCTCAGCGAGGCGAACCGGAACTCGGTCAGCGAGGTGTCGATCTGGTTGTCCTCGCCGTAGGCGAGGATGGCGAAGCTGGCCTCGGTGGGCTCACCGGCCTCACCGAACGCCTGCGGACCCGAGGGACCGTCGTAGTCGATGTCGGTACCGGCGGCGATCATCTCGGCGCAGGTGGCGAAATCGGTGCAGACCTCACCGTCGCGGGTGACGCCGATGATCTCGGCAGCCACGGCGGCCGGGTCGTCGGTGCCGGCCACGAGGGCGGCGAGGGCGGTGATCACCACGGCGTCGTAGGTCTCCGGGCCGTAGCTGAAGTCGGTGAGCTCGGGGTCGACCTCGAGGAGGCGGCCTTCGAACTCATCGGTGATCTCGGCCGAGGGCAGGGTGCCCTTCACGCCGACGAGGGTGCCGGGCTCGGTGAAGTTGGCACCGAGCGCGTTCCCGACGTTGCCGTCGACCAGGTAGATCGAGGTGGAGTCGGGGGTGACACCGTTCTCGAACAGACCGGTGAGGATCTGCGAGCTCTCGTCGAAGCCGATGACGACCACGGCGTCGGCGCCGGCGGCGACGATGCGCTGGACCTCAGCGTCGAAGTTCTGCGCACCCGGGTCGTAGGTGAACTGCTCGAGCACAGTGGCGCCCTGCTCCTCGAGCGGGGTGACGGTGTAGTTGAGCAGACCCTCGCCGTAGGGATCCTGGAGCGCCATGAGGGCGACGGTGGCGTTGCCCTCGGCGACGATCAGGTCGGCGAGCACGCGGCCCTGGAGGATGTCGGACGGGGCCGTACGGAAGTACAGGTTGTCCTCGTCGTAGTCCGTGAAGTCAGGGCTGGTGTTGGCCGGCGAGAAGTGGATCTTGCAGTTCCCGGTGATCTTGTCGATCACGGTGAAGCTCACGCCGGACGAGGCGGCACCCAGGACCATGTCGACACCCTCGGCGAGGTGACGGTCGACGGTCTGGTTGGCGACGTCGCCGTTGTCGCCGGAGTCACCGGGCGACCACACGACGTCGGCACCGTTGACGCCGCCGGCGGCGTTGATCTCGGCCACGGCCAGCTCGGCCGCGGCGAACTCGGGCGGGCCGAGGAAGGCGAGGTTGCCGGTCTCGGGGAGGAGACCGCCGATCTGCAGGATGCCGTCGGACTCACCGGTGCAGGACGGAGCCGGCCACGCGGCCTCCTCCATGTCCTCGTCCATCCCCTCTTCCATGTCTTCCTCGGAGCCCTCTTCCATCT
>JBPEXC010000087.1:0-10130 GCA_052032035.1 Acidimicrobiales bacterium
ACTCCACATGAGAAACGTTGATCGTGATACCACGCTCACGCTCCTCCGGCGCCTTGTCGATGTTCTCGAACGCCGTCGCATCGTTCCCCTCGACACGATCCGCCAACACCTTCGTGATCGCGGCGGTCAGGGTCGTCTTGCCATGGTCGATGTGGCCCATGGTGCCCACGTTCACGTGGGGCTTGTTGCGCTCGAACTTTTCCTTACCCATTGTTCTCTCTCAATCTCCGGCGCGTGCCGGACCTTCCGGAACGAGTTCCTTCTCGGTGTCGTGTTTCTTGGTTGTCACTCGCCCCGGATGCGCTTGACGATCTCGTCCTGCACGTTGCCCGGAGTCTGCTGATAGCTGTGGAACTGCATGGTGTAGGTCGCCCGGCCCTGGGTCTTGGAGCGGAGGTCGGTCGAGTAACCGAACATCTCCGACAGGGGCACCTGAGCGCTCACCACCTGGTTGTTGCCGCGGGCCTCCATCTGGCCCACCTTGCCGCGGCGGGAGTTGAGGTCGCCGATGACGTCGCCCATGTAGTCCTCGGGGGTCACCACCTCGACGGCCATGACCGGCTCGAGCAGCGTGGGCGCCGCCTGGCGGGCCACCTGCTTGAACGCCATGTTGCCGGCGATCTTGAACGCCATCTCCGAGGAGTCGACGTCGTGGTACTTGCCGTCGAGGAGGGTCACCCGCACGTCGACGCAGGGGTAGCCGGCCAGCACGCCGCTGGTCATGGCCTCCTGGAAGCCGGCATCGACCGAGGGGATGTACTCCTTCGGGATGCGACCACCGGTGATCTTGTCGACGAACTCGTAGCCGCCGCCGGGGCCGGACGGCTCCATGGCGATGGTGACCTCGGCGAACTGACCCGAACCACCCGTCTGCTTCTTGTGGGTGTAGGTGTCCTTCTCGACCGAACCGGTGATGGTCTCGCGGTAGGCCACCTGCGGCTTGCCGACGGTGGCGTCGACCTTGAACTCACGCAGCATGCGGTCGACCAGCACCTCGAGGTGCAGCTCGCCCATGCCGGCGATGATGGTCTGACCGGTGTCCTCGTCGGTGTTGACCGTGAAGGTCGGGTCTTCCTCGGACAGGGCCATGAGGGCCTTGGCCATCTTGTCCTGGTCGACCTTGGTCTTCGGCTCCACGGCGACCCGGATCACCGGGTCGGGGAACTCGAGCGACTCGAGCACGATCGCGTTGTTGGCGTCGGTGAGGGTGTCGCCCGTGCGGACGTCCTTCATGCCGATGGCGGCCATGATGTCGCCGGTCATGGCGACGTCGCGGTCTTCCTGCTTGGCAGCGTGCATCTCGAGGAGGCGACCCATGCGCTCCTTGTTGCCGGTGCGGGTGTTGAGCACCTGGCTGCCCTTCTCGAGCTGACCCGAGTAGACACGGAAGTAGGTGAGCTTGCCGACGTTCGGGGCCGACATGATCTTGAACGCCAGGGCCGAGAACGGCTCCTTGTCGTCGGGCTTGCGCGAGGCCTCGTCGCCGCCCTTGAGCAGGGTGCCCTTGATCGAGGGGATGTCGGTGGGCGCCGGGAGGTAGTCGATGACGGCGTCGAGCAGGGGCTGCACGCCCTTGTTCTTGAAGGCGGTGCCACAGAGGATCGGGACGAGCTTGTTCTCGATCGTCGCCTTGCGGAGGGCGGTCTTCAGCTCGTCGGCGGTGATCTCCTCGTCCTCGAGGTACTTCATCATGAGGTCGTCGTCGGTGCCGGCGATCGCCTCGAGCAGCTCGGCCCGGAACTCCTCGGCCTTGTCGGCCATGTCGGCGGGGATCTCGACGGTTTCGTAGGTGGCGCCGAGGTCCTTCTCGTCGACGGCCTTCGACCAGACCTTGGCGTTCATCTCGATCAGGTCGACGACGCCGAGGAAGTCGGCCTCGATCCCGATCGGGAGCTGCACGACGGCCACGTCGGAGGTCAGACGCTCCTTGATGGTGTCGAGGCAGTAGTAGAAGTCGGCGCCGGTGCGGTCGAGCTTGTTGACGAAGCACATGCGGGGCACGCCGTAGCGGTCGGCCTGGCGCCACACCGTCTCGGTCTGGGGCTCGACGCCGGCCACACCGTCGAACACGGCGACGGCGCCGTCGAGGACGCGCAGCGAGCGCTCGACCTCGACGGTGAAGTCGACGTGGCCGGGGGTGTCGATGATGTTGATCCGGTAGCCGTTCCAGAAGCAGGTGGTGGCAGCCGAGGTGATCGTGATCCCTCGCTCCTGCTCCTGTTCCATCCAGTCCATCGTGGCGCCGCCGTCGTGGACCTCACCGATCTTGTAGTTCTTGCCCGTGTAGAACAGGATCCGCTCGGTGGTGGTGGTCTTGCCGGCATCGATGTGGGCCATGATGCCGATGTTGCGGTACTTGTCGAGGGGGGTGGGTCGCGACATGCGTGCTCTCTCGTGCTTCGTGCTTCGTGCTCGAACGGGGGCTGACCGCTACCAGCGGTAGTGGGCGAAGGCCTTGTTGGACTCGGCCATCTTGTGGAGGTCCTCACGCCGCTTGGCGGAGGCACCGATGCCGTTGGAGGCGTCGAGGATCTCGTTGGCGAGACGCTCGGCCATCGTGCGCTCACGGCGGTCGCGGGAGTAGCCCACGAGCCAGCGGACGGCGAGGGTGGTGGCACGGCGGGGACGAACCTCGACCGGCACCTGGTAGGTGGCACCACCGACGCGACGCGAACGCACCTCGAGCTGCGGCTTCACGTTGTCGACGGCCCGCTTGAGGGTGGCCACCGAGTCGCCACCGGTCTTCTCGCCGACCATGTCGAGGGCCGAGTAGACGATGCGCTCGGCGGTGTTCTTCTTGCCGTCGAGCAGCACCTTGTTGATGATCTGCGTCACCAGCACCGACCCGTGGACGGGGTCGGGGAGGAGTTCACGGCGGGGGGCGGGGCCTTTACGGGGCATGTCAGCTGTCCTTCTTCACGCCGTAGCGGCTGCGAGCCTGCTTGCGGTCGCGCACGCCGGCGGTGTCGAGCGTGCCGCGGATGATCTTGTAGCGAACACCGGGGAGGTCCTTCACACGACCGCCACGCACGAGCACGATCGAGTGCTCCTGGAGGTTGTGGCCCTCACCGGGGATGTAGGCGGTGACCTCGATGCCGCTGGTCAGACGCACACGGGCCACCTTGCGAAGCGCCGAGTTCGGCTTCTTGGGGGTGGCGGTGTAGACGCGGGTGCACACACCTCGACGCTGGGGGGCGCCGACGAGGGCCGGGGTCTTGCCCTTCTTGGCTTTGGACGACCGGCCCTTGCGGACCAACTGCTGCATGGTGGGCACGTGAAAACCTCTGGCGAACCTTCTCGGCGTTGATGCGGGACGATTCCTCGCATCGAGGACGGGGGCACGCGACGGACCAGCGCGCATGCCGACCCACAAGACTACGCCTGTCCGCACGCGAAACACACCAACGGGACGTGAACTCGGCAAGGCTGGCAGAGTTTTTCCACCCAGTGGGCGATGGTCGCCACCGACCCGTCGGGTCGGATCACCACACTCCGCGGCCGGCCGCCATCATCAGTGGGACCAGGACCACAACGACGAGGGTGACGGGCAACCCCAGTCGGAGGTAGTCGGTGTACTGGTAGCGGCCGGGGCCGTAGACCATCGTGTTGGTCTGGTACCCGATCGGGGTGAGGAACGACGCGCTGGCGGCGACGGTGACGCCCAGGGCGAAGATCCGCGGGTCGGCCTCGACGTCGCGGGCCACGCCGATCGCCACCGGCACCATCAGGGCCACGGCG
The DNA here is from genome assembly GCA_052032035.1 of Acidimicrobiales bacterium. Classification (GTDB taxonomy): domain Bacteria; phylum Actinomycetota; class Acidimicrobiia; order Acidimicrobiales; family SZUA-35; genus JAWSVN01. The sequence goes on from JBPEXC010000087.1 coordinate 3,739, forward strand.
CCGGCGTTGGTCACGAGCTCGGTGAGCAGGAGGGTGGCGACGACGACCCCGAGGGCCACACCCCACACCCCGGCCCCGCTGGCCGCCTCGACCAGGCCGTCGGCCACGCGCTGGGCCAGGCCGGAGCTCTCGACCCCGGCACCGATGCCGATCGCCGCTGCGACGAGCACGATCACGTTGATGTCGACGCTCTCCCGGGCCTGGCGTGGACTCAACGCCCCGGTGGCGACCGTCGCCACCGCTGCGCCGAGCGCCGCCTTGAGCACGCCGACCCCGGCGGCGGTGGCCACCACCATCGCCACGAGGATGAGCAGCGACCGACTCGCGGCCGCGGCTGCGGTGGGGGGTGGCTCCGAGCGTCGCTGGATCAGCAGGAAGTCGCCGCGATTGCGCCAGCGCACGGCGAAGTCGCCGTCGGCGACCAGGAGCAGGGAGTCGCCGACGCGCAGTCGCGTGCGGCCGAGCGCTTCGTCGAGACCCTCGCCCGAACGGTGGATGGCGACGACGGCGGCCTGGTAGCGGCGTCGGAAGTCGGCCTCCTTGATCGTCTGCCCGACCAGGGGCGAGGTCGCCCCGACGACCGACTCGAACCAGGCGTGCTGGCCGTCGGCCAGGGCGTCGATGTGGTTGCCCTCGACCAGTTCGAGGCCGTCGAACCGCTGCAGGGCCACCACATCGTCGACCTGTCCGGCGAAGGTGAGCTGGTCGCCGGCGCGGAGCCGCAGGTCGGGCGCCACCGGGGCGATCAGCTCGCCGGCCCGCTCGACACCGATCAGGTAGACGGCTCCGAGCTGGCGCAACCCGCCGTCACTGACCGTGGCCCCGTCGAGCCGGCCACCGGCCGACACGCCGAGGGCGACGGTGAAGGGGCGGGCGACCGACGCCTCGAGCCGTTCGCCGCGCCCCGGCAGGAGCGCCCGGGCGCCCGCGATCACGACGAGCAGGCCGAGGAGGGCGACCGGCAGCCCGAGCCGAGCCGGCTCGAAGAGCGAGTAGCCCTCCCCCACCGACACCGCCACCATGCCGCTGGCCACCAGGTTGGTCGAGGTGCCGATCAGGGTCGGCATGCCACCGAGGACCGCGGCGTAGGAGAGAGGGATCAGGTACTGCGACGCCGACTCGCCCGAGCGACGCGACCACTGCAGCACGGGGCCGATGAACATGGCGACGACCGGGGTGTTGGCGACCACCGCCGACAGTGCCGCCGACACGGTGGCGAGGCGGGCCAGGCTCCGACGGGGGGCGCCGGCGGTGAGGAGCCGCTGCGACAGGGGCGCCAGGCCGCCGCTGCGGTCGACGGCGCCGGCCACGATGTAGAGGGCGGCGAGGGTGGCAGGCGCCGGGTTGGCGAACCCGCTCAACACCTGTGGGGTGTCGAGCACGCCGGCGAGGTAGAGGGCGGCCAGCGCGCCGGCCACGCCGACGGTCGGCGAGACCCGGCGGGTGGCCTGGGCGACCACCATCACGGCGAGGACGCCGAGCACGGTCCATTCGTCGAGGGTCATGAACCGAGGAGTGTGCCCACCGGCCCCGCCAGGTGTCGCAGCGTGGCGGCCGGTCCCATCGCCGCATCGTCGGCGATCAGCGCGACGACGGTAAATGAGTTGAACACCATGTGGGCGATGATCGCCGGACCCAGTCGGCCGGTCTGGATCGTGAGCACGCCGAGCACGAGGCCGACGATGCCGATCGCCGTGAAGATCACCGCCGCACCGCCCCACCCGCCCCCGCTGTAGTGGGGCAGGGTGAACACCACGGTCGACCCGAACAGCCCTGCGGTGAGCCCCCACCGCTTCTGGAACGCCCGCAGGGTGAGGCCCCGGAAGAACAGCTCCTCGGCGATCGGAGCGCCGATCGACACGGCGAAGACGAACACCCAGAACCAGCCGGAACCCTCGAAGTCGGTGAGGATCTCGGTGTTGGTGGCGTCCTCGTCGGCGACGTCGAGGAGTCGCCGGACGGTCTCCCCGCCGAGCGACGCGAGGGCGACCGCGACCACCGCTGCGAGCGGACCGATCAGCAGGTCACGCCACTTGAACTGCCACCGGAAGTCGCGGACGACCCCGAAGCCCTTCCACCGGGCGACGAGGACGGGCCAGGCGGCCTGGGCGGACTGCTGGGCGAGCAGGCCGAGGCCGAGCACGGCGGGGTCGGTGCCGAGGGCTTCGGCCCGGTCGAACACGTCGCCGGGCTCGGCGACGACGAACATCGCGGCCACGCCGACCACGAACGAGGCGAGCACCGCGAGCGCGCCGCCGAGCAGGACGTCGCCCAGCCCCCACCACGGGCGGCGGTCGGGCACGGCGGCGACGACCGGCGGCGGCGCGGCGTGCACGGTGCCGACCGGGGGCCCGGCGTGGCGGGTCGGGCGGGGCGGCGCGGTGGGCGGCGGGCCCCACGGCGAGGTCATCCGGCCAGCCTAGAGGCCCGCTCGGAGTGGGCCGGAGCAGGGCCTTCTTCCGCCAGCAGGGCGGCGAGATCCTGCAGGGACCGGTAGGAGTTCCCCGCGACGAATCGATCGAGATGGGGCAGGGCGGCCGCCATGCCGGCGGCGAGGGGGGCGTAGCCGTCGGTCGCCTTCAGCGGGTTGACCCAGATGAGCTGGTGGGTGATCCGGTGGAGGCGGGCCATCTGCTCGCCGAGCTGGTCGGGGTCGCCGCGATCCCAGCCGTCGGAGAGGATCACCACGACAGCCCCGCGGGCCATGCCCCGCACGCCCCACCGGTCGTTGAACTCGGCGATGCCCTCCCCGAGGCGCGTGCCGCCCGACCAGTCGGCGACGGCCGGGGTCGCCGCGGCGAGGGCGACGTCGGGATCCCGGTTGGTGAGCTGGCGGGTGACTCGGGTGAGGCGGGTGCCGAGCGCGAACACCTCGACTCGGCTGCGGGCGACGACGGCTGCGTGGGCGAAGCGGAGCAGGGCCCGGGCGTAGGTCTCCATCGATCCGGACACGTCGAGGATCATCACCAGCCGACGGGGTCGGCTGGCGTCGGAGGTGTAGGCCCGCCGCAGGGGTTCGCCCTGGTGGCGCAGGGCCCACCGCACCGTCCGGCGCAGGTCGTGGCGATCGCCCCGCTCCCCCGACGGCACCTGCCGCCGACTGGCGCGGCGGTGGGTCGTGAACCGCATCGCCGACAGCAGGTCGCTGAGTTCGGCCAGCTCGGCCTCGGTGCAGTCGCCGAAGTCCTTCTCGGCCAGGATCTCCTGGCGGGAGAACCGCACCGACTGGATCTCGCCGTCTCCGTCGTCCTCACCATCGTCGGCCCCGTCGTCGCCGTCCTCCTCCTCGTCGTCGTCGAGCGCCAGGGTCACGGTGTCGGTGACGACCTCGGTGGTCGTGACCAGGCCGGCGGCCCGCTGCCACCACGCGGCGAAGGCGGAGTCGTAGGCGTCGAGGTCCTCGGGGCGGTGCACCAGCGTCGCCCGACCGGCCCAGTAGACGGCCTCGCGATCGTGGATGCCGACGACGTCGAGCGCCTCGGCGTAGGAGATCGTGGCGCTGGCCGGCACCTTCACCCCGGCTCGGCGCAGCACCCGGCAGAACCCGACGGCCAGGCGCTCGGCGGCGACCTCCGGGACGTCGGCCGCAGAGCCGGGCGTGGGGTCGACCACCGTCAGGCTCGGGCCCGCGCGGCCTGGAGCAGATCGGCCAACCCGCCGCCGACGACGCGCTGCTGGTCCTCGCGGTACTTCAGCACCGACCCGAGGGTGGCGGCGACCATCTCGTCGTCGAGGTCCGACTGCCCGAGGGCGGCGAGCGACATGGCCCAGTCGATCGCCTCGGCCACCCCGGGCGGCTTGTAGAGGCCCTGCTCCCGGAGGTTCTGGGTGGCGGCCGCGACCTGGCGGGCCAGCGACTCGCCGACCTGCGGCGCACGCAGGCGGACGATCTCGACCTCCCGGTCGAAGTCGGGGTGGTCGACCCAGTGGTAGAGACAACGACGCTTCAGCGCGTCGTGCACGTCACGGGTGCGGTTGGAGGTGAGCACCACGATCGGGGGCACATCGGCCCGGATCGTGCCGAGTTCGGGCACGGTGACGGTGAAGTCGGAGAGGGCCTCGAGCAGGAAGGCCTCGAACTCGTCGTCGGCCCGGTCGACCTCGTCGATCAACAGCACCGGTCGGCCCTCGGGGTGGGGCGAGAGCGCCTCGAGGATCGGACGTCGGATCAGGAACCGCTCGTCGTAGAGCTCGGCCTCGAGGTCGCGCTCGGCCGCCCCGTCGGCCCGACCGGTCGCCTCGGCGGTGCGCAGGTGGAGGAGCTGGCGGGCGTAGTCCCACTCGTAGACCGCCTGGGCCTGGTCGACGCCCTCGTAGCACTGGAGGCGGATCAGGGGCCCGCCGGTCCAGCGGCTCAGCACCTTCGCCACCTCGGTCTTGCCGACGCCGGCCTCGCCCTCGAGGAACAGGGGCCGTCCCAGCGTCATCGCCAGGAAGATCGACGTGGCCAGCCCGGTCTCGGCCAGGTAGCCGTGGTCGCCGAGGGCGGCGACGACCTCGTCGACCGACGAGGGTTGCACGATGGGCTGGGGGGCGGCTCCGGGCTCGGTCACGCAGCGAGACTACCCACCACCGTCCTCCGGCGTCCCGCTCGGGCCGTCAGGTCGACGGTCCGAACAGCAGGAGGCAGACGGCGTCGGCGTGGGCGGCGATCACCTCGTCGTCGGTCGGCTCGATCCCGGTGAGACGCCGGGCCTCGGGGGCGAGCACGAACATCGTCGGGCCGGCCCCGGTGAGCAGGTAGTAGAAGTGCTCCGGCGGGATCGGCGCGACCGCGCCGGCGTCGACGAGGCGACGGAACAGCCCGACCGTCGACTCGTAGAGCGGCCGGATGTGGTGGTCGACCAGGTGGTCCATCCGAGGACCGTCGGTCTTGCTCTCCTGCATGATGATCCGGTGCAGCTCGGGCCGCCGGGCCGAGAACTCGACGAAGTCGCGCACCATCGCCCGGGCCACGGCCAGGTCCTCACCGACTCCATCACCACCACGGGCTCCCTCGCCGCCGCGGGCTCCCTCGCCGCCGCGGGCTCCCTCGCCGCCACGGGCTTCCCGCCGGGCGAGGTTCCACCGGTCGAGTTCGGCGAACAGGGTGGCGACGGCCTCCTGCCAGACGATCTCCTTCGACTGGAAGTGGTAGTTGAGCAGGGGCTGGGTCACCTCGGCCCGCGACGCGATCTCGCGCGTCGACGCCCCGTCGAAGGACCGTTCGGCGAACACCTCGACGGCGGCGGCCAGGATCCGGGCCCGGGTCTCGTCGGCCGAGGGGCGCCGTGTTCGTGCCGTCGAGGCCATGGCTGCCGACCCTACCGCCACGACCCCTTGACAGTTTCCTTATCGATCGATCAGGATGCGGAGACCGCACCGGACGACAGGGGGAGATCCGATGGAACCGCAGCCCGAACCGGGCCAGTCGAGCCTGGGCCAGCTGGAACTGGGCTACCTCGTGCTCGAGGTGCCCGAGCCGGCGTCGCTCGACGCCTTCTTCGGCGACGTGATCGGCCTCGCACCCGGCTCCCGGCCCCACACCTGGCGCAACGACGCGGCCGTCCACCGCGTGGTCGTCGGAGCCGGCGCCGCCAACGACCTGGTGGCCACCGGGCTCGAGGTCGCCGACGACGCCGCCTTCGAGGCCACCGTGGCCCGACTCACCGCCGCCGGCCATTCGGTCGACGCCGACGCCGCGCTGGCTGCGGAGCGTTCGGTCGGCCGCCTGGCCAGCGTGACTGCGCCGTGGGGCGGCACGGTCGAGATCGTCGTCGGGCTCGAGCGGGGCGAGGCACCCGACCTGCCGGCGATGCCGGGTGGGTTCCTGACCGACGGCGTCGGCGGCGGCCACGTCGTGGTGGCCACCACCGCCTTCGACGAGTCGCACACGTTCCTGGTCGACGCCCTCGGCTTCGGACAGTCCGACTGGCTCGAGATGGAGCTCGGCCCCGGCATGACGCTCGAGGTGCGCTTCTACCACTGCAACCCCCGCCACCACACGATCGCCCTCGCCCGAGCGCCGTTCGAGCTGCCCCAGCGGCTCCACCACCTCATGGTCGAGACCCGCGACCGCGACGACGTCGGGGCCGCCTTCGACCGGGTGTGGGCCAGCGACCTCGCGATCCCCAACGGTCTCGGCCGCCACGACAACGACGGCATGTTCAGCTTCTACGTCCAGAGCCCGGCCGGCTTCCAGGTCGAGGTCGGCCACGGGGCCCGGGTCGTCGGCGACGACTGGGACGACAACCGCCGCTACGACCGCATCAGCGCCTGGGGTCATCAGCCGCTGGAACGCCCGTGAGCGACCCTGCCCCCACCAACGACCCCGCCCCCACCGACGACCCTGCCCCCGTCGATGTCGCGATCGTCGGCGCCGGCCCGACCGGGCTGACCCTGGCCATCCTCCT
>JBPEXC010000088.1:0-9158 GCA_052032035.1 Acidimicrobiales bacterium
ACTTAACGCGTTAGCTACGACACGGAAACCGTTGAAAGTCCCCACATCTAGTGCCCACCGTTTACGGCGTGGACTACCAGGGTATCTAATCCTGTTTGCTACCCACGCTTTCGCTCCTCAGTGTCAGTACCGGCCCAGAGTGCTGCCTTCGCAATAGGTGTTCCTCCTAATATCTGCGCATTTCACCGCTACACTAGGAATTCCACACTCCTCTACCGGACTCAAGTCAGCGCAGTATCGGATGGCGTCTCAGAGTTGAGCCCTGAGTTTTCACATCCGACTTACGCAACCACCTACGAGCCCTTTACGCCCAATGAATCCGGATAACGCTCGCCCCCTACGTCTTACCGCGGCTGCTGGCACGTAGTTGGCCGGGGCTTCTTCTGCAGGTACCGTCATTTTCGTCCCTGCTGAAAGGGGTTTACGACCCTAGGGCCTTCATCCCCCACGCGGCGTCGCTGCATCAGGCTTTCGCCCATTGTGCAAGATTCCCCACTGCTGCCTCCCGTAGGAGTCTGGACCGTGTCTCAGTTCCAGTGTGGCTGATCGTCCTCTCAGACCAGCTACCCGTCGAAGCCTTGGTGAGCCGTTACCTCACCAACTAGCTGATAGGCCGCGAGGCCCTCCCAAAGCGATAAATCTTTCCTCAAACAACCACTAGGTCGTAGGAGGGCATCTGGTATTAGCTCGAATTTCTCCGAGTTATCCCAAACTTTGGGGCAGGTTCCTCACGTGTTACTCACCCGTTCGCCACTCACTCATGTGGACCGAAGTCCGAGTGCGTTCGACTTGCATGTATTAAGCACGCCGCCAGCGTTCATCCTGAGCCAGGATCAAACTCTCCATCAGAGAATCTGTCGGGCTCCTGGGAAAGGAGCCGGACGTGATCCGTGCGTCGTCTCGAGCGGCCAGGCCCGAGACAACATGGCTTATTTTGTATGACGGGGCATCGTCGGCTCTCTTCCAGCCGAAGCCGGCCGAGTGGCACCGAAGATGCTCCGCACACGCTGCGTTCATCGTCTCTTCCGTTTTCAAGAAGCTGACCGCAAACCGAAGCTGGACCGCCGGAGCGATCCTTTGCTGTTGGTGACCGAGAGAAGCTCGGTCGGGGGCTTGCGGGCCGTTCGCCCTTCCAGCGTCAGTCGCAGTGTTTCGCTGCGACCCGTCTGCGGGGCGAGTGACTACGTTAAGGGAAACGGGCGATCGCGCCAACCCTGTTTCCGGAATATTTCTGGATCTGGGTCGAGCGTCGGCCGCAATCGGCGACGTATGAGGCCCTGACCTGGACTTTCACGAATCGAAGGTGACCAGCGACACGTGCTTTTTTCCTCGACGAATTACGGCGAAGCGTCCGTGGAGGAGCGACCCCGCCTCGATGACCTCGTCCGCTGCGACCTTGCGATCGTTGATCGATACGCCGTTCTGCTTGAGGAGACGGTTCGCCTCGCTCTTGGACGCAGCGATGCCGGCGTCGACGAGCACCTCCACGAGGTTGCCCTCCGTTCCCAACACCGTGCGGTCGAGGTGAGCGGTGGGGACCTCGGCCGCCAGGGTGTCGAGGGTCGCCAGGTCGAGCTCGGCCGCCGAGCCGCCGAAGACGACGGCCGAGGCGGCTGCGGCCGCCGTGGCGGCCGCCTCCCCGTGAACCAGTGCCGTCACCTCGTGGGCGAGGCGCCGCTGACCGGCTCGCCGGTGTGGTTCGGCGGCGTGCGCCTCGGCGATCTGCTCGATCTCCTCGATCGGTAGGAGGGTCAGCTGCAACAGGAGGCGCCCGACCTCGCCGTCCTCCACCTGCATCCACCCTTGGTAGAAGCGGTAGGGACTCATCCGTGCCGCGGAGAGCCACATCGTCTCCCCTCCGGCCGTCTTGCCGTACTTGGAGCCGTCGGGCTTGGTGAGCAGCGGCCAGGTGAGGGCGAACGCCGAACCGCCGAGGGTTCGGCGGATCAACTCGCCGCCGAGCGTGATGTTGCCCCACTGGTCCGAGCCGCCCATCTGCATCTGGCAGCCCTCGTGCTCGTAGAGCCAGCGGAAGTCGTTGGCCTGGAGGAGCATGTAGGAGAACTCCGTGTAGGAGATGCCCTCGCTCCCCTCGAGCCGTTGCCGCACCGACTCCTTCGCCATCATGTGGTTGACGGTGACGTGCTTGCCGACGTCGCGCAGGAACTGGAGGTAGGGCACCCCGACCGTCCAGGCCCGGTTGTCGAGCAGTTTCGCCGGGTTGCCGGGCCGCTCGAAGTCGATGAACTGCCGCAACTGGGGCACGATCCCCGCCAGGTTGGCAGCGAGGGCGTCGTCGTCGAGCATGTTGCGCTCGTCGGACTTCCCCGAGGGGTCGCCCACCATCCCGGTGGCTCCGCCCGCCAGTGAGATCGGCCGATGGCCGGCGTCCTGGAAGCGCCTGAGCATCAACAGTCCGATGAGGTTGCCGGCGTGGAGACTGTCGGCCGTGGGATCGAACCCCACGTAGACGGTGATCGGCCCGTCGGCCAGTCGGGCGGCGAGCGCCTCGCGATCGGTCGTGTCGTGGATCAGGCCGCGGGCGGCGAGATCGTCGAGCAGGCCAGCGTCGGTGGACATGTCGCCAGCATAGGTGCGGCCCCGGAGGCGACTTCCAGTGGTTTCGCGGGGCCGGTCCCCGCTTCGGGCCCACCAGCGGGCAGACTTGCACCCGTGACCGATCTCGCCGACGACGACCTCGAGGGCCTCGACCCGGAGTTCGACGATCGCCGGCTCACCCCCGGCCGGGCCCTCGTGATCGGCTTGCTGATCGCGTCGTTCTTCCCGTGGGTGTGGCGGTTCTCGCCGTGGGCGGAGCGCACCCCGTTCGACCAGTTCGACGACCCGGCCTACAGCGCCGCGGCCGAGGAGCTGTGCGCGTCGGCGATGTCGGCGATCGACGAGGTGCCGAGCGCTGCCGTCGCCACCGACACGGGCGAGCGTGCCACCCAGGTCCGGACCGTCAACGGGATCCTCGAGGCCCTGGTCGACGACCTCGAGGCTGCGGCCACCGGCACCGAGCGGGATCTCCGCATGATCGACGCCTGGGTCGACGACTGGCGGATCTATCTCGGCAACCGAGCCGACTACGCCGAGCGGATCGCCACCGATCCCGACGCCCAGTTCTACGTGTCGGCCAACGCCGACGGTGACCGGGTCGACAAGCACTTGACGTACCTGGCGAACACCAACGAGATGTACTCGTGCGTGGCGCCCGGCGACGTCGGCTGAGCGTCCGACAACGGCGATTCTCGGACGAGCGTCCGACAACCGACTCGCGGTTCTCGGACGGCCGTCCGATCTCTCCAGGGCCCCGAGCGGGCCTCAGACGGCGGCGCGAGCGATCAGGAGCGCCCGACCGACGAGCCGGCGGAGTTCGGCCGAGGCCATCAGGCCATCCGGGTCGTCCGAGCGCACCCATCGGGCCCCCATCGTCTCGTTCGGGTCCGGCGCCGGCTCGGCGCCGGCCGGTGCGAGGACGAGGAAACGCACGTCGAGATGGAGATGGGCGGGCTCGTCGCCGCGCTCGGGGATCGAGTGGATGTCCAGATCGATCGCTGGGGTGACGACCGCCAGGCCCTCGATGCCGGTCTCCTCGGTCGCCTCCCGCAGGGCCACCGCCGCCAGGTCCCCGTCGCCGTCGGCGTGACCACCCGGTTGCAGCCAGAGGCCCAGTTTGCGGTGGTGGATCAACAGCGCGGCGTCGCGGGCGGGGTCGACGACGACCCCGGATCCCGTCAGGTGCCCCTCCAGGCAACTCCGGACCAAGGCGTCCTCGTGGGCGTCGCAGAACTCCAGGATCGACCGACGGGCATCCTCCTGCCCGAGCCCCATCAGGTCGGCGTCCAAGACGTGCTGGCGAGCCAGCTCGAGCGGGGAGGACGGTGCGGGGGCGGATCGGTCGGGGCGAGAGCGGCGGGCCATAGGGCCCACAACCTTAACGGTGCACTCCCCCGGCCGATGGGAGGCGGTGTCCGGCGCTCCCGCGGGTCCTCCTCCACTCATCGCCAGGTTCTTCATGGCGCTGGCCAAGGTGGCCAGCGTCTTCCTCGCGTCGTTGGCGATGGCCGTCGTCATCACCAACGTGTGGTGGCGGCTCACGCCGAGCCGTGACCTCGACCTGCTGGTCTATGACCAGAGCGTGTCCGACGACGGGTTCCGGGAACACGCCATCCTCGACCAGCTCCTGATGTACCACCGGGTGCCCTTCACCCTCGGCGAGGACCACGTCGGCGCGGCCCCCGGCGGCGAGGCGTTCGGCGAGTGGCCGACCGAACAGCCCGACGCGATCGTCCTCGCCGACACCTACGGCGTCTACGTCGACAGCTTCGGCGAGATCGACGACCTCGGCAGCCGACGCGTGAGCGGTGTGATCGACGTCGATCAGGCCAGCGACATCGAGGACTGGATCGCTGCCGGATCCCCGGCCTACGGCGAGTTCTCGCTCTTCACCGCCCCCACGCCGCTCGACGCCGCGGCGGTGCTCGAACGGTCGTTCTCGCTCGAGAGCACCGGCTGGGTGTTCACCGCCGTGGAGGAGCTGGCGGACGTGTCGCCCACCCTGCGGAGCCTCGGTCCGACCCCGTGGCCCTACGAGGGGCGCGGCTTCCTCGCCGTGCACGTCACGACCGCCGCCGGCGGGGAGGGATCGCGAGAGCTGATCGTGCTCACCGAGGACCAGCTCACCGCGCCGTTCCCCGACGTGATCGGCGCGGCGCCCGGCGGCATCTCGGGCGAGGCCCCGTTCCCTCGCTGGTTCTCCTGGGTGCAGCCGACCGGCGACGCCGAGGTGACGGCCTGGTTCGATCTCGCCGTCACCGAGGACGGCGCCGAGATCCTGGCCGACGCCGGCATCCCGACCTCGCTCCCCGCGATCATCACGACCGACCGGACCCTCTACTTCGCCGGCGACGGGCTCGACGACGAGACCCCGTTCCGGCTCCGTCGCCTCAAGGGCGGCGCCGTCCTGACCCGCCTGGTGACCGGGGACGAGTTCCGCTTCGTCTACACCGTGCTCGAGCCGGCGGTCGGCTGGCTCGTCGAGCGCTCACTCGAGCTCGAGCCGGAGCGTGTTGCGGGGTCGTGACACCGACCGCTCGATGCCACCGCCCGTGGCGGCACCCGATGCGAAGCGCCACGGCCGCTCGACCGCCTTGGTGATCCCCACCCTGGGTCCGCACCACACCGCACCGCTCGACCGTCGGTCGTCCGCGACCAGGGCGATCGGCCCGGCATTCGCCGCGAGGCCGTCGTCGTCGCCGTCGATGCCGAGCGCGGCGCACAGCTTGCCCGGCCCCGATCCGAGGTCGACCTGGCGACGCGCCGCAGGGCGTCGAGCCCACTGCAGGTCGAGCCCGGCGATCGGTTCGATCGCCCGGATCAGCACTGCGGCGCCGATGCCCTCGGCCTCGGCGGCCACGTTGACGCACCAGTGGATGCCGTAGGACCGGTAGACGTAGAGGGTCCCCGGCGGGCCGAACATCGCGCCGTTGCGCGGCGTGCACCCTCGATGGGCGTGGCTGGCCGGGTCGTCGGGCCCGTAGGCCTCGGTCTCGACGATCCGACCGGCGACCGGTTCCGTGCCGGGGCGCCGCACCCACAGCTCGGCGCCGAGGAGTCGTCGAGCGAGGTCGGTGACCGGCTCGTCGGGGGCGAATCGGATCGGCGCGCTCACCGCTCGGTCGACGCCGGTCCCGCGACGAGGCTCAGGCGCCGCACCGTTCGGACTGCGCGGCGAGCAGGGACCGGAACCGATCGAGTTGGTCGGCGACGGCGGCCGGTGCGCCGCCCCCTCGACTGACCCGTCGGCGCACCGACGCGCCCGGCTCGAGCAGGGGCAGGGCGTCGGGACCGAGGTCCGGGTGGGCCCCGACGAGGTTGGCCAGCTCGCCGGCGCCGGCGAGGGCGTCGCGCACGATGCCCCCGACCACGGCGTGGGCCGATCGGAAGGGCATGCCCCGTTCCACCAGGAACTCCGCCAGGTCGGTGGCGGCTGCATAGGGGTTGTCGGCACCGGCGGCCATGGCGTCGGTGTCGAAGGTCGACGTCGACACCATCCCGTCGAGGGCGAGCAGCGTCAGGCGGATCGTGTCGCACGCGTCGAAGAGCGGTTCCTTGTCCTCCTGCAGATCCTTGTTGTAGGTGAGCGGGAGGCCCTTCAGGGTCGTGAGGAAGCCGGTGAGATGGCCGACCAGGCGACCCGCCTTGCCCCTGGCGAGTTCGGCGATGTCGGGGTTCTTCTTCTGCGGCATCATCGACGAGCCGGTGGAGAAGCCGTCGTCGAGGCGCACGAAGCCGAACTCGGTCGACGCCCACAGGATGAACTCCTCGCCGATGCGCGACAGGTGCACGCCCAGCAGCGACAGGGCGAACAGCGTCTCGGCCACGAAGTCGCGATCGGACACGGCGTCGAGCGAGTTGTCGAAGGGTTTCGCGAACCCGAGGGCGTCGGCGGTGTTCCGGGGATCGATCGGCAGCGACGTCCCCGAGAGGGCGCCCGCGCCGAGCGGCGAGACGTCGAGGCGGTCGCGGGCATCGAGCAGACGGTCGACGTCACGGCCGAGCGCCCAGCCATGGGCCAGGAGGTGGTGCGCCAGACTGACGCTCTGCGCCTGCTGGAGGTGGGTGTAGCCGGGCAGGTAGGCGTCCCCGGCGGCGTCGGCATGGGCGAGCAGGGTTCGTTGGAAGGTGGCGACGAGCTCGACCAGGGACGTGATCTCGGCCTTGGTCCACAGTCGCAGATCGGTGGCCACCTGGTCGTTGCGGCTCCGGGCGGTGTGGATCTTGCCACCGGGGTCGCCGACCAGTTCGGTGACGCGACGCTCCACCGCGGTGTGGATGTCCTCATCGGAGGGCAGGGCGACGAACTCCCCGCTCGCCATCTCGTCCTCGACCCGGTCGAGGCCGTCGAGGATGGCGTCGCGCTCGGTCTCGGTCAGCAGACCGACGTCGGCCAGCATCCGGACGTGGGCCCGGGAGCCGGCGATGTCCTCACGGAACATGCGCCGGTCGAAGCCGAAGCTGTCGTTCAGCGCCTGCAGGGCGTCGGACGGACCACCGGCGAAGCGCCCCTCCCACAGTTCACCGGCCACCTCAGCGACCGCCCTCGAGATCGATCGGACGGGACACGGGGGACAGATACGTCATGGCAGGCGAGGGTATCCGGCCGTCAATCGCCGGCCAGACCGGCGAGTTCGCGGAGCGTGGCGGCCAGGGCGGTGCCCGAGCCCTCGGTGGCGATGGCGAGGATCGTGTCGTCGCCGGCGACGGTGCCGAGCAGCCGGGCCAGACCGGAGCGGTCGAGGGCGGAGGCGACGACGTGGGCCGAGCCGGGTGGGGTCCGGAGCACCACGAGGTCGCCGGACCGCTCGACGTCGACCAGCCACTCCCCCAGCACGCGCCGCAGATGGTCCTCGGGCGCGAACTGCTCGCTGGGCAGCTCGGGGATGGCGTAGACGGTTGCCCCGCCGGGCACGCGCACCTTCATCGCACCGAGATCCTCGAGATCGCGCGAGACGGTCGCCTGCGTGGCCATCACGTCATCATCGGCCAACAACTCGACGAGTTGACTCTGGGACGTGACGGCCTGATCGGCGAGGATCTGCTTGATCCGGTGTTGGCGCTGGGCCTTGCCGGCGCTCATGCGGGGTCCGTTCCCCCGGCCGACGTGTGGAGCCAGGTGAGCACCGAGCGGATCGAGGTGAGCCGATGGGTCGCCTGGGGCCAGATCCGACTCGCGGGACCGTCGAGCACGCCGTCGGTCACCTCCTCACCGCGGTGGGCGGGCAGGCAGTGGAGGAAGATCGCTCGATCGTTGGCCGTGGCCAGCATCGATTCGGTGACGCAGAACCCCTCGAAGTCGCGGAGGCGCTGCTCGCGCTCCGCCTCCTGTCCCATCGAGGTCCACGTGTCGGCGTAGAGCACGTCGCTGCCGGGCACCACGTCCTCGGGCCGGGCACCCTCGACGATCGCCACCCCGGCGAGCGCGAAGGCGTCGCGGTCGGCGTCGCCGAAGGTGTAGCCGGCCGGCGAGCAGATCCGGAACTCGCCGCCGAGCATGCCGACGGCGAGGGCGAGGGACCGGGCGACGTTGTTGGCGTCACCGACGTAGGTGACGACCACACCGCTCAGATCGGCGGGACCGGCCGGCCCGGGGCCGAACTCGTCGAGGATCGTCAACACGTCGGCGATCGCCTGCAAGGGGTGGGCCCGGTCGCTGAGCAGGTTGACGATCGGGACGATGTCGACCGCCGCCATGCGTTCGAGCAGCTCGTGGCCGAACACCCGGGCGCAGATCGTCGAGTGATAACAGGCGAGGGTCCGGGTGACGTCCTCGGCCGACTCACGGGTGTCGACCCCGACCTCCACGTCGGTGATGTAGACCGGGTGCCCGCCGAGCTGCACGACCGCCATCTCGGTCGAGTTGCGGGTGCGGGCCGACGGCTTGGCGAAGTAGGCGGCGACCCCGCGGCCGTCGAGCACCCGCTCGGGTGCCTCGGCAGCGCGGCCGATGGCGACCACGTCGGCGAGTTCGTCCGGGGTGAGATCGTCGATGTCGAGGAGGTGCCGCATCAGGCCCGCACCTCCGCGATCGTGCGGGCCAGGATCTCGGCCCCCTCGGCGATGGCGGCGTCGTCGATCGTGATCGCCGGGGTGAGCCGCAACGCCGAGGGTGTGACGGCGTTGAGCACGAGGCCGTTCGCCAGGCAGGTGGCGGCGACGAGGCCGGCGTCGATGCCGGGCGAGAGCTCGGCCGCCATCAGCAGGCCCAGGCCGCGGACCGACTCGACGCCGTCGATCGCCAGGAGGGCCTCGCTCAGCTTCGCGGCCGCAGTGGCGGCGGTGGCCGGGGCGTCGATGCGCTCGAGCTCGTCGAGGGTGGCCCGAGCGGCGGAGGTGGCCATCGGCTGACCGCCGAAGGTGGTCGCGTGGTCGCCGGGCTTGAACGCGGCGGCCACGTCGGCCCTGGCCCAGCAGGCGCCGATCGGCATGCCGTTGCCCAGGGCCTTGGCCATCGTCACCACGTCGGGAGCGATGTCGAAGTGCTGGAAGCCGAACCAGCGGCCGGTGCGGCCGAGGCCGGCCTGCACCTCGTCGACCATGAACAGGATGTCGCGCTCGTCGCAGAGCCGACGCACGCCCTGGTAGTACTCGACGGT
>JBPEXC010000089.1:0-9622 GCA_052032035.1 Acidimicrobiales bacterium
CGAAGCCCGACCCGGGGTCGTCGGTGAGGAGGAACGCCTCGATCGCGTCGGCCAGGGCGATCGAGGCCGCGACCAGGTAGGCGTCGGTGGCGAACAGGTCGGCCTCGGTCGGATTCGAGAGGTAGCCGAGCTCGGCCAGGACCGCCGGGATCTCGGGTCGGCGGATCATGCCGTAGGCGTCGTCGCCGTCCGCGTTGAGCACCACGATGGCGCCGGCGTCGTCGGCCGTCGTCCAGGCGATGCCCTCGAACGCCGACAGCGCGTCGACCACCGCCTCCTGGATCAGGCCGCCCAGCCGACGGCTCTCGTCGCTCCCCGACTGGACGAAGACCTCGGTCCCCGGGGTCTCCGACGGCAGCCAGTTCGGGGCGTTGTGATGGATCGACACCAGGGCCCCGGCCTCGAGTCGGTTGCCGATCTCGGCCCGGACCCGCAGCGGCACGCGGTAGTCGGCGGTTCGGGTGAGGACCACCCGGAACCCACGCCGCTCGAGCTCGGTCCGCGTGGCCTCGGCCAGATCGAGGTTGAGTTCCTTCTCCGTGAGACCGTTCGGCCCGACGGCGCCGGTCTCCACGTCGCCGCCGTGGCCCGGGTCGAGCACGACGTCGGCGCCGAGGATCGGGGTGCCGAGCGCGAGGAATCCCTCGTTGCCGCACGGGGTGGTGATCTCGTAGCCGTCGTCGGTCACCGCCGTCACCGGCACCACGATCCCGTTGGGGGTGACCAGTGCCTTCGTGTCGTCGCGCGAGACGGTGACGGCCTCGCCGAGCTCGACCTCGCCGGCATCTGCGAACTCGCCGGTCTCGTCGACCCCGGGGGCCACCGCCTCGGGCGGCACCGTCTCGGCGGTCAGCGCCGGCCGATCCCCGCCGGAACAGGCCGAGACCAGCAGGGCGAAGACCAGGGCGACCGAGGCGGAACGGCGCGCAGAACCCCGGGCCTTCGCCCGGGGTTCGCTCGGTCGTTCGTGGCGCACGCCCATGCCAGAACCGGAGGTGGGGTCGAGGCGGATCAGAGACCCTTGACGATCTCCACCATGAGTTCGCCGGCCTCGGTCGGGTTGTTGCCGACCTTCACCCCGGCGTCGGTGAGCGCCTCCATCTTGGCCTGGGCCGTGCCCTTGCCGCCCGACACGATGGCGCCGGCGTGGCCCATCTTCTTGCCGGGAGGGGCGGTGACGCCGGCGACGTAGGCGGAGACCGGCTTGCTCATCTTGTTCTTGATGAACTCCGCCGCCTCTTCCTCGGCCGAACCACCGATCTCGCCGATCATCATCACGGCCTTGGTGTCGGGGTCGGCCTCGAACGCCTCGAGGCAGTCGATGAAGCTCGTGCCGGGCACGGGGTCGCCACCGATGCCGACGCACGTGGTGACGCCGATGTCCTGCTGCTGGAGCTCGTAGAGGGCCTGGTAGGTGAGGGTGCCGGAGCGGCTCACGATGCCGACCGGACCGCCGGCCTTGGCGATGTGGCCGGCGGTGATGCCGACGTTGGCCTTGCCGGGGCTGATCAGGCCGGGGCAGTTCGGGCCGAGGATCCGGGTGCCGGGGAAGTCGGCCTTCACCTTGTTGAAGAAGTAGGCCTCGTCGTGGGCGGGGACGCCCTCGGTGATGCACACGACCAGCTCCATGCCGGCCTCGGCGGCCTCGAGCACGGCGGCCTGCACGCCGGGGGCGGGCACGAAGATGCACGTGGCGGTGGCGCCGGTGGCCTCGGCCGCCTCGGCGACCGACGCGTAGATCGGGATGCCGTCGACGTCGGTGCCGGCCTTCTTGGGATGGGTGCCGGCCACGACCTTGGTGCCGTAGTCACGGTTGAGGAGGCCGTAGTAGCGGCCGGTGGAACCGGTGAGGCCCTGGTAGATGACCTTGGTGTTCTCGTCGAGGAAGATGCTCATCGTTCGTTCTCAGTCCTGTGGTTCCGGGCTCAGCTGGCCAGCTCGACGGCCTTGCGGGCGGCGTCGAGCATGGTCGGCTCCATCATCAGCTTGTCGTTGAGGGCGGGCTCGAGGATCGCTCGGCCCTCATCGGCGTTGGTGCCGTCCAGGCGGACCACGATCGGGGCGTCGATGTCGACCCGGCTCAGGGCCTCGATGATGCCGTTGGCCACCTCTTCGCCGCGGGTGATGCCGCCGAAGATGTTGATGAAGATCGACTTCACGGCGGGGTCGTTGTTGATGACCTCCATCGCGCCGGCCATCACATCCGCGTTGGCGCCGCCGCCGATGTCGAGGAAGTTGGCGGGCGAGCCGCCGACCTGGTTGATCACGTCGACGGTGCTCATGGCGAGGCCGGCACCGTTGGCGATCACGCCGACCGAGCCGTCGAGGCCCACGTACTGGAGGCCCTTCTCGTGGGCGGCTTCCTCGCGCTCGTCGCGGGGCTGGGTGGCGTC
This sequence comes from Acidimicrobiales bacterium, assembly GCA_052032035.1. GTDB lineage: Bacteria > Actinomycetota > Acidimicrobiia > Acidimicrobiales > SZUA-35 > JAWSVN01. The sequence goes on from JBPEXC010000089.1 coordinate 2,394, forward strand.
GTACTGCTCGTAGTCCGGGTGCTCGTAGACGGCGTTGCCGTCGAGCGAGACCTTGGCGTCGAGGGCGTGGACCTCGCCGGTCGGCTTGAGGATCAGCGGGTTGATCTCGACCAGGTCGGCGTCGCCGTCGACGTAGGCCTCGTAGAGCTTCATCAGGATGTCGACCGCACCCTCGGTGGCGTCGGGGTTGAGCTTGGCGGCCTCGACCCACGCCCGGCACTCGGCCTCGGACAGCCCGACCGCGGGGTCGACCCAGATCTTGGCGATGGCGTCGGGGTCGCTCTCGGCGACCGCCTCGATCTCGACACCGCCCTGGGCGCTGAGCATGCCCAGGTACTTCTTGGCGGAGCGATCGAGGGTGAAGCTGGCGTAGTACTCCTCGGCGATGTCGGAGGCCTTCTCGACCCAGATCACCTTGACGATGTGACCCTTGATGTCGAGGCCGAGGATGTTGCTCGCGTGCTCACGCGCCTCTGCGGCGTCGTTGGCGAGCTTCACGCCGCCCGCCTTGCCACGGCCGCCCGTGTGGACCTGGGCCTTCACGACGACGGGGTAGCCGACCCGGTCGGCGATGGCCACGGCCTCGTCGACGTCGGAGGTCGCCTCGCCGTCCGACACCGGGATGCCGTACTTCGCGAAGAACTGCTTGCCTTGATATTCCAGAAGATCCACTTGGGGGCCTCCGCCTCGTGGGTCGGGGATGAACTGCTCCGTGGTGAGCCGCTCGGTGATGGACAAGGCGATACTAGGGGGGTGCTGCAACGAGTACAGCAACGAGACCGCAGATGCGATGCCCCGTGGGGAGGTGACGCCCGATGCCGGTAGCGAAACGAGGCGAACGAGGCGGCCCCCAGGCCTTCGCCGTCGTGCTCGCCGGCACCCTCGGGATGATCGCCGTCTTCTTCCTGATCACCCGGAGCAGCGAGCTGTTCCCGTCGTCGGAGGCCGGCTCCGCGCTCGGCGCCGGCAGCACGTTCACCTTCGAGGGCACCGAGATCGCCGCGACGATCGCCGACACCGGCCCGGTCACCTTCGCCGACCTCGCCGGCCGCGACCGCGACATCATCGTCCAGCACATCGGCGACGACCTGCTCGAGGGGTGGTCGGCGTTCGGCTCCCGCCCCCTGGCGGCCGACCGGGACTGCAGCGCCATCTGGCAGCCGGACGAGGAGGTCTTCGACGACTCCTGCTCCGACGCCACCTGGGACGACCAGGGTCGATCGCTCGACCCCGAGACCGACGATCTGCCGTCCTATCCGGTCGTGGTCGATGGAGAGGGTACGGTGTCGATCGACCTGAACGCGGCCGAGAGGGAGGCGGCGGACCAGGGCGCCACCGAGGAACCCACGGAATGACCTTCTCGACGTTGCTGGCCCAGCTCACCGACACCCACGTCGTCGCGCCCGACACCGACGAGGAGCTGTTCGCCGACAACAACGGTCGTCTGGCGATGGCGGTGGCGTCGCTCCTGGCGGAGGACCCGGCTCCCGAGGCGGTGCTGATCACCGGCGACCTCACCAACTGGGGCAAGCCGACGGAGTTCGACACCCTCGTCGAGCTGCTGGCCCCGCTCACCGTGCCGGTGCTGGCGATCCCCGGCAACCACGACGATCGCGACGGCACCCGCGCCGCGTTCCCCGACCTGCCGTGGGCCGACGCCGAGCACGCCAGCTGGGTGACGACGGTCGGTCCGATGCGCATCGTCGGACTCGACTCGACGATCCCCCGGGCCGCCGGCGCCCGTCACGACGAGGCCCGCGACCTGTGGCTGCGGGAGACCCTCGACGACGAGCACGACGGCCCCACCCTGCTGGCCCTGCACCACCCGCCCTTCGTCACCGGCATCGACTGGATGGACGTGTCGGGGTTCGAGGGCCTGGACCGGCTCCGGGCGACGTTGGCCGAGTATCCCGTCGATCGGGTGGTGTGCGGCCACCTCCACCGCCCGATCAACGCCAGCGTGTCCGGGATCGCAGCGTCGGTCGGCCTGTCGACCGTGCCCCACGTGGCCCTCGACCTGTCGGGGGCCCGGGAGGTGTCGCTGGTCCACGATCCGGTCGGCTACCAGCTCCTCGGCTGGAACCCCGGCGGCCCGATCGTCAGCCACACCCGCTACATCGACACCGACGCCCGCCCGTTCCGCCCCGGCTGGGCCGACGAGGACTGAGCCCCGGTCTGCGCGCCGGCTGCTCGCGGAGCGGGGCGGTTCTCTGTCACCAACGTCCCACCGCCAGGGATTCACTGGCAGGAACCGCCCACATACGGTTCGTTGTCCCCAACAAACCACGGCGAACGGTTCATTGGCACCAACGTCCCGCGCTCTCGGGGCCGGGCTGTTCGTTGTCGCCAACGTCCCACCAGCGCGGATTCACTGGCAGAAACCACCCACATACGGCTCGTTGTCGCCAACAAACCACGGCCAACGGTTCATTGGCACCAACGTCCCACGTTCTCGGGGCGGCCAGCCAGGGCGGGGCGGGACGGGACGGGGTCAGCCGACCTTTTCGAGGGGGGCCCAGGCGAGGAGGAGGGTCTTCTCCCCCACCGACGGGAACCGCACGACGGCCTCGGCCTTGTCGCCGGCGCCCCGCAGATCGAGGATCACGCCCTCGCCCCATTTGGCGTGGCGGACGTCGTCGCCGGTGCGTAGGCCGAGCTCCTCGGCGCCGGAGGGCTGGGGGCCCTTCGGCTTGAGCGCCGAGTCGACGATTCGGTCGCGGTTCTCGGCGGCCCGGCTGCGCCACCCGCCGTCGCCACCGCCGTAGGTGCGGCCCGACGGCTCGTCGGTAGAGGTCGTCCCGCTGCGACCGAACACGGTCTTCGACCGCCGGCTCTTCGAGCTGCGGCTGCCCTCGGCCTCGGTGAGCAACTCGCCGGGGATCTCGTCGAGGAAGCGGCTCGGCGGGTTGTACTGGCTGGCGCCGAAGATCATCCGACTCCACGCGTGGGTGAGGTAGAGCCGCTCCATCGCCCGGGTGATGCCGACGTAGCAGAGGCGGCGCTCCTCCTCGAGCTCGTCGGGGTCGGTGAGCGCCCGGAGGTGGGGGAACATCCCGTCCTCGAGGCCGAGCATCACCACGACGGGGAACTCGAGACCCTTGGCGGCGTGCAACGTCATCAGGATGACGGCCGAGTCGTCGTCGTCGACCTCATCGGCGTCGGACACGAGGCTGATCTGTTCGAGGAACTCGTCGACGGTCTCGAACTGGCGGGCGACGCCGACCAGCTCCTGGAGGTTCTCGATGCGCCCCTCGGCCTCGATCGAGCGCTCGTCCTCGAGCTCGGCGACGTAGCCGGTGTCGCGCAGGATCGCCTCGAGGGCGGGCGCCGGGCCTTTCTCGAGCTGATCGTCGAAGCCGGCCATCAGGTCGAGGAAGCGGGCGATGCCCTTCACTGCGGTGCCCGACACCCCGGCGTCGGCCGACCGCTCGAGCGCCTGCCAGAACGTGTAGCCGTGCCCGCGGGCGAAGGTGTCGAGCTTGGTGACCGACGTGTCGCCGATCCCGCGCTTCGGGGTGTTGAGGATGCGCTTGAGCGACACCTCGTCGTCACGGTTGGAGGCGGCCTTCAGGTAGGCGACGGCGTCCTTGATCTCGCGACGGTCGTAGAAGCGGGTGCCGCCGACCACCCGGTAGGGGATGCCGACCCGCATGAGGTATTCCTCGAGCACCCGGCTCTGGGCGTTGGTGCGGTAGAAGACCGCCATGTCGCCCCAGCGGTAGTCGCCCCGGTCGTGGAGGCGGCTGAGCTCGTTGGCGACGAACTGGGCCTCGTCGACCTCGTCGTCCGCGTGGAAGCGCTGGATCTGCTCGCCCGGCCCCGACTCGGTGAACAGGTTCTTCGGCTTGCGCCCGAAGTTGTTGGCGATCACCGCGTTGGCGGCGTCGAGGATCGTCTGCGACGAGCGGTAGTTCTGCTCGAGCAGCACGACGGTGGTGTCGGGGAACGCCTCCTCGAACTGGAGGATGTTGCGCATGTCGGCGCCACGGAACTTGTAGATCGACTGGTCGCCGTCGCCGACGACCGTCACCTGGCGGTGGCCGCCGGCGAGCTCGGTGACCAGCTCGTTCTGCACGGCGTTGGTGTCCTGGTACTCGTCGACCAGGACGTGGCCGAACCGGCGCCGGTAGCTCTCGAGGGTCTCGGGCGACGTGCGGAACACCCGAGCGGTGTTGAGCAACAGGTCGTCGAAGTCCATCGCCGAGGCCTGGGTCATGCGGCGCTGGTACTCGACGTAGACGTCGGCCGCCTTCTTCTCGGTGATCACCTTGGCCCGCTCGGCGAACGCCTCGGGGGTGAGGCCCTCGTTCTTGGCCGAGCTGATCGTGGCGTGCACCGCCCGGGGCTGGAACCGCTTCGGATCGATGTTGAGGTCGCGGATCACGTAGCCGACGAGGCGTTGGGCGTCCGCCTGGTCGTAGATCGAGAAGTTGGACGGGAAGCCGAGCACCTGGGCGTCACGCCGCAGGATGCGGACGCACGCCGAGTGGAAGGTCGACACCCACATCTTCTGGGCGACCGGCCCGATCAGCTCCTGGACGCGGTGCTTCATCTCGGCCGCTGCCTTGTTGGTGAAGGTGATGGCGATGATCTCGAACGGCGAGTGGCCCTCGTCGATCAGCCAGGCGATGCGGCGGGTGAGCACCCGGGTCTTGCCCGACCCGGCGCCGGCCACGACCAGCAGCGGACCGCCGGTGTGGGTGACCGCGTCCTTCTGGGAGGGGTTGAGCCCCTGGAGCAGCTTGTAGTCCTCGCCGTCTGCCATACCCGTTCAACCCTACCGGCCGGGTCTGACCCCGATCCGGTCGAGCGGCCAGTCAACAACCGAACAGTCCCATCAACCGAACAGTGCCGCCCGGAGGGGTTCCGCGAGGGCGGCGGTCGCGACGAGCAGGCCGCCGGTGGTGTCGGCGGCGTGGTAGGTCGAACCGTCGGGTCGGGCGGCAACCAGCCCGGCCTCGGCGGCCAACAGCACGCCCGGGGCGTGGTCCCACGGCAGGGTCCGCCAGTAGACGACGCCCGAGGTCCGCCCGTCGACCAGGTCGCTGTACTCCACCCCGGCGCACCACCGACCGGGCACGACGTCGCCGATCGAGGCGCGGGCCCGGGCCATCAGGTCGTCGCGCCGGTCGGCCGGCAGGTACCGCCCCTTCATCACCACCGTGGCTGCGTCGAGTCCCGGGCCGAGGTCGGGCTCGGCGCCCGCGACGACGAGCCGATCGTCACCGCGCCAGGCACCCTCGCCGATCGAGGCCCGGTAGGTGACGGCGGCGATCGGGTGATGGATCCACGACGCGACCGGGCGGCCGGCGTCGAGCAGGGCGACCATCACGGCGAAGTCGTCCGACCCCTTGACGAAGTTGGAGGTGCCGTCGACCGGGTCGACGACCCACACCGGACCGTCGCGGTCGACCGCCGCCAGCAGGGTCGGGTCGGCGGCGACGGCCTCCTCCCCCACGACCGGCGCGTCGAGCAGGTCGCGCAGCCGAGCGGTGAGCGCGAGCTCGGCCTGTCGATCGGCGGCGGTCACCAGATCGCCCGGCGACTTCTCGATCACCTCGTCGTCGGCGAGCCGCCGGAACCGGGGCAGGATCTCGGCCGCCGTCACCTCGCGGATCGCCGCGTCGACGGCGGGGAGGTCGAGGTCGGGGGCCACACCCTCATCCTCGGCCGCCCTCGCCGGATCTCCACCTCGGCCCCGTCGGCAATCGGTCACGCCTGGCACGTGCCCAGCCCTTGATCGCCCGGGCCACCTGCCGACCGTGTAGGTGTGGAGCCACCCACGCACCCCTCGGCGACGACCGAGACCACCGCACCGCACCGGCCGGGCGACGACGAACCGACGATCGAGCGACGACGCCCGATCGCCGATGTCGACGCGTCCGAACCGGCCCCGTCGGGTCCCGCGAGCCCCGGCGTCGACGACGTCGAGCCGGGTCAGGTCTTCCTCGCCGACGAACTGCCCGATCTCGCCGACCTGACCGACGGCGACGCCGAGGCCGAGGCCGGCGCGGCGCTGGTCGAGGAGGCCATCGGCTACCTGATCGACCAGGAGTGGCGCCTCGCCCAGAAGATGGCCGAGTCGGCCATCCGGGTGCGGGGCGACGCCCTGTCCCACGGCCTGGCCGCGATGGCGGCCGCCCGTCGACTCACCGGTGGCGGCGCCGACGTCGGCCACCTCCACGAGATCGCCGAGAACGTCCGGGCCGACGCCGACGAACGCGCCGTCGCCCACCTCTACCTGGGGGCCACCGCCGCAGCGCAACACCTCTGGCCGGTCGTCGACTCCCACGCCCGGGCCGCCCTCGAACTCGATCGCTCGCTCGCCGGTGCGTGGTGGCTGCTCGCCGCCTCCTACGCCGGCCTCGGCTGGTTCGACGAGTCGACCCGCTGCGCGGCGATCGCCGAACAGATGACCGACGACGGCGACGCCGCGACCGACCGCACCGACCCGATCTGCGCGCTCGGCCCGTGGACGGTCGGCGATGCCACCAACCGATGGGCGGTCACCCGCACCGGCTTCGGTCCCCTCCTGGCGTTCGGCTTCTTCGTCGGCGGGCTGCTGGGCGCCGCCTTCGCCTTCGCAATGCCCTTCCTGGTGCGCGACTACCGGATCGGGCGCCTCGACGACGCCCACCGCGACCAGGCGGCCGCCACGTGGCGGACCACCCCGACGCTGCGGATCGCGGGCGCGACCGCCGCCGTGGTGTGCCTGGCGCTGTGGACCGCGGTCCTCACCGCCGTCGGCTGACCGCCGAGACCGGCCGGTCAGGCCCGCACGCGGTCACTCCCACGCAGTCACTCCCGCGCGGTCACTCCCATTCGATGGTGCCGGGCGGCTTCGACGTGATGTCGTAGGCGACCCGGTTGACCCCGTCGACCTCGTTGATGATGCGGTTGCTCATCCGCTCCAACAGGTCATACGGCAGGCGAGCCCAGTCGGCGGTCATCGCGTCGTCGGAGGTGACGGCCCGGATGATGATCGGGTGGGCGTAGGTGCGCTCGTCGCCCATCACGCCGACGGTCCGGATGTCGGCGAGCACGGCGAAGCTCTGCCACAGGTCGGTCTCGAGCCCGGCCGCTGCGATCTCCTCGCGCACGATGGCGTCGGCGTGCTGCAGGATCGCCACCTTCTCCGGGGTGACCTCTCCGATGATGCGCACCCCGAGCCCGGGGCCCGGGAAGGGCTGGCGCTGCACGATCTCGTCGGGCAGACCCAGCTCGGAGCC
>JBPEXC010000009.1:0-4077 GCA_052032035.1 Acidimicrobiales bacterium
GTTCCAGGCCGCGGGGTGTTCGGACGCGGTCGCCGGGACGGGCGGGTCCGCCGCCGTCACTCGGCGGCGGCGTCGTCAGCGGAGATGCGCAGGGCGTCGTCGCTCGCGCCCTCGACCATCACCTCGCTCATCCGATCTTCCACGTCGTCCCACTCGGTCCGCAGCGCCCTGGCCATCACGGCGTGCATCAGGTAGAGCGACGCGATGTAGGTGAGTTCGAGGATCACCTCGTCGCTGAGCGAGCTGCGCAGGACCTCGAACACCGGCTCGGGCACGCGCCCGGCCTGGAGGCAGAGGCAGTCGGTGTAGGCCAGGACGGCCCGCTCCAGCTCATCGAACTGGTCGCTGACCTGCCAGTGGGCGATCGCTGCGATGCGGTCCTCGCTCTCGCCGAGGCCGCGCATCGCCTTGCAGTGCTGGGAGTAGACGAACTGGCTCTCCATGACGTAGCCGGCCCGGGTCTGGGCGAGTTCCCGCAGGATGGGGTCGAGCGACGCCTTGCGGTAGACGCCGAAGCCGCCGACCGCGTGCTCGAACACGAGCTCGGAGTTGGCGAAGACGGTCCACCAGTCGCCGGGTGTGCCCGTCGACGTCCCCGGCTCGACGACCGGGTCGCGGTCGCCGAAGAGCAGGTCGTACATGGCGGCCCGCAGACCGTCGGTCCCGACCTCGGCGCGGGGCACCTCACGGAGTCGAGGCATCAGGCGCGCTCCCCGACCGCTCCGGTCTCGAGGACCCGCATCGGTTCGTGCCGCACGTCCTCGGGCCCGAGCGGCCGGTTCCAGGAGGCGAACTCGAGCAGGATGCCGTCGGGGTCGAGGAAGTAGATCGAGCGGACGAACACGCCCGGCCCGTTCTCCGCCGCGATCCCGAACTCGCTGTCGTCGTGGTTGGCGACGTCGGTGCACTCCACCCCGGCGGCTCGGAGCCGGGCGGCGTAGTCGTCGATCTTGTCGGCCGGCACGTCGAAGGCGACGTGGTTCATCGAGCCGTGGGCGCTGGCGAGGCGCCCCTGATCCGGGCGCGACATCGGCCCGCTCACACCCGGCGTCGCCTTCTCGGCATCGGGGAACCAGAAGAAGGCGACCGAGTCGCCGCCACCACAGTCGAAGAAGAAGTGCTGGCCACCGCCGGGCAGCTCGATCGTCTTGGTCAGCGGCATGCCGAGCACCCCGGTGTAGAAGTCGACCGTGCGCCCCATGTCCTCACAGACCAGCGCCAGATGGTTGATACCGCGGAACTCGAAGTCGCTCATGCCCGCAGTCTGCGAACAGCGCTCGCATTCGTCAAGCCGAGCTGTGTCGACCGCCACAGTCGACACCTTCCAGTTGCACGCCGGAGCAAGTTCTTGACAGAGTCCAGAATCAGCGCGAGTCTGACACTCGTGCACACCTCCCCCGTTGACCAACTTCGTGCGCACGGAGTCCAGGTGACCGCCCAACGCCTGGCCGTCCTGCACGCGATCTCCGACTCCCCCCACATCGCAGCCGACGCCATCGCCGAGGCCGCCCGTGCCCACCTGGGCACCATTTCGAAGCAGGCCGTCTACGACGCACTGGGCGTGCTCGTCGACAAGGGCATCGTTCGCAGGATCGAACCCGCCGGCTCCCCCGCACGATTCGAGACCCGGGTCGGTGACAACCACCACCACCTGATCTGTCGGTCGTGCAACTGCGTCGTCGATGTCGACTGCGCGGCCGGAGCCACCCCCTGCCTCACTCCTGACCACGACGCCGACTTCGTCATCGACGAGGCCGAGGTCGTCTATTGGGGCCTGTGCCCCGCCTGCCAGTAGCCCGCACCCGATCACCAGATCGCTTCACCATCCGCTCACCCAGCAGCAAGGAACGTCGATGACCGACTCGTCCGCCAGTCAGCCCGAATGGGGCTCGCTCACCTCCGCCGAATTCCAGTCCAACGAGAAGTGGTGGCCCAATGCGCTGAACCTGCGCATCCTCCACCAGAGCCATCCCGACTCCACGCCGATGCCCGCCGGCTTCGACTACCGGGCCAACCTGGCGAACGTCGACATCGACGCCCTCACCGCGGATGTCGACGCCCTGATGACCGACTCCAAGGAGTGGTGGCCCGCCGACTTCGGCCACTACGGCGGGTTCTTCATCCGCATGAGCTGGCACGCCGCCGGCACCTACCGGGTCAGCGACGGCCGAGGCGGCGGCGGCACCGGCGCCCAGCGCTACGCCCCGCTCAACTCCTGGCCCGACAACGGCAACCTCGACAAGGCCCGACGCCTCCTCCTGCCGATCAAGCAGAAGTACGGCAAGGCGATCTCGTGGGCCGACCTGTTCGTCTTCGCCGGCAACCGGGCGCTGGAGACGATGGGCTTCCGCACCGCCGGCTTCTCGTTCGGTCGTGAGGACATCTGGGCGCCCGAGGACGACATCTACTGGGGCCCCGAGAACGTCTGGCTCGACGACAAGGACGAGCGCTACAGCGGCACCTTCGAGACCGGTGACCGCGCCCTGCTCGGCGCCCTCGCCGCAGTCCAGATGGGCCTGATCTACGTCAATCCCGAGGGCCCGAACGGCGTGCCCGACGCCCTCAAGTCGGCCCACGACATCCGCGAGACCTTCGGCCGGATGGCGATGAACGACGAGGAGACCGTCGCGCTGGTCGTCGGAGGCCACACCTTCGGCAAGATGCACGGCAACGGCCCCGCCGACGCCGTCGGGCTCGAACCCGAGGGGGCCGGACTCCACGAGCAGGGCTTCGGGTGGACGAGCTCGCACGAGAGCGGTCTCGGTGAGTACACGATCACCTCGGGCCTCGAGGGCGCGTGGACGCCGACCCCGACCCAGTGGGACAACTCCTACCTCGAGACGATCTTCACCCACGAGTGGGAGCTGGTGCAGTCCCCCGCCGGCGCCAACCAGTGGCAGCCCAAGTCGGTGCGCGAGGGCTTCATGGTCCCGCCGGTACAGCCCGGCGCCCCGGAGACCAAGCCGACGATGTCGACCGCCGACATGGCGATGATCACCGACCCGGCCTACCTCGAGATCTCCAAGCGGTTCTACGAGAACCCCGACCAGCTCGCCGACGCCTTCGCCAAGGCGTGGTTCAAGCTCCTCCACCGCGACATGGGTCCGGCCATTCGCTACGTCGGCCCCCAGGTGCCCGGCGAGGAGTACCTCTGGCAGGACAACGTGCCCGCCCACGAGGGCGCGCTGATCGGTGACGCCGAGATCGCAGAGCTGAAGTCGACGATCCTCGACTCCGGTCTCACCGTCGCCCAGCTGGTCTCCACGGCGTGGGCCGCAGCCTCCACCTATCGCCGCACCGACTACCGAGGCGGCGCCAACGGCGCCCGCATCCGCCTCGCTCCCCAGGCCGGCTGGGACGTGAACGTGCAGGCCGGCGTCGCAGCCGTGCTCACGAAGCTGGCCGAGATCCAGGGGGCCTTCAACGGCAAGGGTGGTGCCCAGGTCTCGCTCGCGGATCTGATCGTGCTCGGCGGTTCGGCCGGGGTCGAGGCGGCAGCGAAGGCGGCCGGCCACGACATCACCGTGCCCTTCACCCCCGGCCGCACCGACGCCTCCCAGGAGGAGACCGACGTCGAGTCGTTCGAGTGGCTCGAGCCGGCGGCCGACGGCTTCCGCAACTACGTGAAGAAGCAGGGCGCCGTGCCGACCGAGCACCAACTCATCGACAAGGCGTTCATGTTGAACCTCACCGCACCGGAGATGACCGCCCTCCTCGGCGGCCTCCGGGTCGTCGGCGACGAGGGCCACGGCGTGCTCACCGACCGTCCCGGGCAGCTCACCAACGACTTCTTCGTCAACCTCCTCGACATGGGCACCGTGTGGGCCCCGGTCGGCGAGGGTGAGGACGTGTTCGAGGGTCGCCCCCGCAGCGGAGGCGACCCGACCTGGACCGCCACCCGGGTCGATCTCGTCTTCGGCGCCAACAGCCAGCTCCGGGCCATCGCCGAGGAGTACGCCGCCGCCGGCGGCGACGAGCTCATGCTCGACGCCTTCGTGCGGGGCTGGGTGAAGGTCATGGAGAACGACCGGTTCGACCTCGACTGAGGTTCGGCACCGGCCGAGCAGATCCCGCCGC
>JBPEXC010000090.1:0-4481 GCA_052032035.1 Acidimicrobiales bacterium
GCGAGGGCGACCCCGGTGTTGCCATCTCCCTCGACCGACTCGTGGCCGACGCCGTCCGCGCCATCGAGGAGGCGACCGGGGAGGCCCGCGCGCCCGTGCACCTGGTCGGTCACTCGCTCGGGGGGCTCACCGCCCTGGCCGTCGCCCTCGACCGCCCGGATCTCGTCGCCAGCCTGGTGCTGGTCGACTGCTCGCCGGTGCCGGCCCGACTGCCGTGGTTCGTGCGCCCGCTCTCGCGCCTCGTCGAGGCCGGCGTGGGCGCGTTCGCTCGGCTGGCGGGGCCCGGCCGGCGGCTGGGCCCGATGCCGGCCGGCGCGCTGGTGGGGTTCCTGACGCTGCTCCGCACCCACCCCGATCTGCGGCCCCGGCTCGGTGAGATCGCCGTGCCGACGACCGTGATCGTCGGGGTCGACGAGTTCGCCGGCCTACGCGCCGGGGCCGACGCCCTCGTCGCCGGCATCGTCGACGCGACCCTGGTCGTGATCGACGGGGCCTCCCACGAGCCGCCGACGCAGCAGCCCGAGCGGTTCGCGGCCGCCCTCGGCGACCACCTCGACCGGGTCGGCGTCAGCCGTGCTGCTCCCCGGCCACGTCGACCTGCCAGCTGACGCCGAACCGGTCGGTGAGCGTGCCCCAGTAGTCGCCCCAGAACATCTCGCCCATCGGCTCGTCGGCCGAGCCGCCGGCGCTGAGTGCGGCGTAGAGCTCGTCGGCCTCGGCCCGGGTGTCGGGGTTGAGCATGATGCTGGCGCCCGCCATGCCGGTGCCGTCGGGGTCGTCGGACCCCATCAGCATGTGGCCGGCGAGGATCGGCAGGCCGACGTGCATCACGTGCTGCTTGCGCTCCTCGCTGAGCTCGGGGGCGTCGGGCATCGGCGGCATGTCGCCCATGCGCATCAGGCCGTTGCCCACGTAGTCGGTGCCGAACACCGTCTTGTAGAACTCGAACGCGGCCTCGCAGGTGCCGGGGAAGAACAGGTAGGTGGCGACCGATGCCATGGTGGGCTCCTCTCGGGTGGTGCGCGCACGCTATACCGGACCGGGCGTGAACGCTCCCCCGATCTACGTGGTGGCCGGCCTGCCCGGCGTCGGCAAGTCGACGACGTCGCGAGCGCTGGCCGAGCGCTTCGACCGCGGCGCCCACGTCGAGGCCGACGCCCTGCAGGCGATGGCGGTGCGCGGCGCGGTGCTGCCCGACCCGGACGGCATCGGCCCCGAGGCGCGACGCCACCTCGACCTGCGGCTTCGCCAGGCATGCCGCGTGGCAGCCGCCTTCGCCGACGACGGCTTCGTCGCCGTCGTCGACGACCTGGTGATCGGGCCGTCGGTCGACGTCGTGCGGGCCGAGCTCGCCGGCCGGGAGCTGCGCTTCGTCATGTTGTGCCCGGCCTTCGAGCACGTCCGGGCCCGCTGGCTGGCGATGGGCAGCCCGTTCGCCGACCGGTGGGCCTGGATCGACCGGATCATCCGCCACGACACCGAACGGCTCGGCCTGTGGCTCGACACCGCCGCCCTCTCCCCCGCCGAGACCGTCGACCGGATCCTCGCCCACCCCTGGCAGAACTACCCAGATCCCGGCCGCGGCGGCTGAATCCGGCGTTCCGTGTCACAGGGCCTCGGAAGGATCGGGGCATGTCGTTCAACGAGTTCGTCGTCGATGCCTCCGGCAACCTCATCGAGGTCGGCCCCGGAGGCGAGTGCCCGCCCCTCGTGCCGCCGGATCGCCCCGGCTACCGCGTTACCTTCGACGATGGCCGCACCGCCGTCGTCGAGGGTGCCGACGCCTTCCAACCGGAGGGCAACCTCGTCACCTTCTTCGCCCGCGGTTCGTCGCGGGCCGAGATCGATTCGTGGTCGACCCGCCTCGCCTCCTACCGGGCCGCCACGATCGTCTCGATCGAACGGGCCGACGCCGTGCCGGCCCGCTCCGAACTTCAGGTGGCGGCGTAGGTCAGGTAGGCGGCGGCTGCACCGGCGCCGAGGGCCACGAGGAACGCCGTCTTGATCGCGAGCTTCAGCACCTTGAACACGATCACGAGGGCGATCAGTCCGACGACGGCGGCGGTGACGAGTTCCGGCATCGCACCAGTCTGGCCGACGGATGTCGCACCCAGGGAGCACACTGGGGGCGTGCGTCCCGTGCCCGACCCGACCGCCGTGCCCTCCCGGCTCCTCTCGTCCGCCGACGAGCTGCCGGTGCTCGAGGGTGCGCTGCGGTCCGCCGAGCGGGTGGCGATCGACACCGAGACCCCGATCGACGGCCCCCACCGCGGCGAACTGCGGGTGATGTCGGTGGCGACCCGCGACGCGGCGGGGGTCGAGCAGGCCTTCGTGGTCGACGCCCGCGATGTCGACCCGACCCTCCTCGCTCCCCTCCTCGAGGGCGTCACCGCCGACGCCTGGAACGCGTCCTTCGACGCCCGGGTGCTCGACGCCGCCGTCTGGCGCAGCGCCGACACCACGCTCGGGCTCCGCTGGTGGGACGCCCAGCTGGCCGACGCCCTCCTCCACCAGGGCCGCAGCGGGGTCACCTGGTTCCACGGTCTGGCCTGGGCCACCGAGCACTACCTCGGGCTCACCGCCGAGGGCAAGGGCACCACCCAGACCTCGTTCACGGCCGCCGACGACCTGAGCGACGTGCAGGTCCGCTACGCCGCCGCCGACGCGGTCGAGACCCTCTGGGTGGGCGACGTGCTGCGCCGCGAGCTCGCGCTGGCCGGGCTCGAGACCGTCGCCGAGCTCGAGATGGCGGCCCGCCCGTTCCTCGACCGCATGGAGCGGTGCGGCCTCCCCTTCGACTGGTCGTCGTGGCAGGCCGAGCTCGACGCCATCGCCGCCGCTCAACGCAGCGCACTGGGCGCCCTGGCCGAGCTGACCGGTGGCGGGCAGGGCAGCCTGTTCGACGACGTGGTCGAGCCGGCGTGGAACCCGGCCTCGGACGTCCAGGTGCGATCCACCCTCAACCGCTGGGCCAAGGCCGAGGTCGAGGCGTGGACCGAGACCCGCTTCGGCGCGCCCCGACTCCTCGGCGACGACGACTCGGTCAGCGCGCCGGTGCTCCGCGAGATCGGCGGGCCGCTCTGCCAGGCGATCCTCGACCACCGCACCCACACCAAGATCCTGACCACCTACGGCGAGTCGATCCGCGACCACCTCGGCGACGACGGCAGGCTCCATCCGCAGTACCTGCAGGTGGTCGGCACCAACACCGGCCGCCTCGCCAGCCGCAACCCCAACGCCCAGAACTTCACGCCGCGGATGCTGCCCCACGTCCGCCCGGCCGACCCCGACCGGGTGTTCGTCCACGCCGACCTCAGCCAGGCCGAACTGCGGGTGCTGGCCCAGATCGGCGACGACGACGCCCTCCGGTCCGCCTTCGCCGACGGCGTCGACGTCCACGCCACCACCGCGGCGTCGATGTTCGGCTTCGACGCCGACGAACTGCGGGCCGCCGACCCCGAGCGGTTCGCCCGCTACCGCAAGGTGGCCAAGGCCCTCAACTTCGGCATCGCCTACGGGTCCGGGGCCGCAGCCCTCGGTCGCACCCTCACCGCCGAGGGCACCCCGACCACCACCGAGGAGGCCGCCGAGCTCCTCGACCGCTATCGCGCCACCTACCCCGGCACCGCGGCGTGGGCCCAGGCCCGGATCGCCGAGATCGAGAAGCTGCGGGGCGAGACCGAGTCGATCGACTGGCCGGTGACGATGCGGCTGGCCAAGGGCCACCGGGCGATGCACTCGGCCCGGCGGGAGCTGCGGGCGTCGCTCGGCCGGTGGCCCACCGTCGACGAGATCGCCGAGGCCCATCCCGAGCGTCATCAGACCGATCCCGAGGCCCTGCTCGGCGAGCTCGAGTGGTTGGCGACCTACCCGGCACCGGTCGCCCTCCACGGCGACGGCACCCCGTTCACCTTCGCCAGCCGCACCGTCGCGGGCCGACGCCAGCAGTTCAACCTCCACCTCGACCGCCTCCTGCTCGAAGCGGTGGCCGATGCCGTGCGGTCGGGCGACCCGATCCCGATCGACGTGCGCCGCCGGTTCGCTGCCGACCACGGCCTCGACCTGTCGGCCGGGCCGGCGCTGTCGAGCGGGGAGATCGAGCGACTCTTCGAGGACCGGAGTCTCCGGGTCGCCTACGTCGACGCCCTCGCCCGGGCGGTCGGCCGCACCGAGATCCGCCGCCGGCTCCGGGAGGCGGCCTCGGCCCGGGTGGGGGTGATGGTCAACGCGTGGCGCAACGCCCCGGTGCAGGGCACGGTGGCCGACATCATGCTCGCCGCCTACGCCGACCTCGACCGGCGGCTGCACTCGATCGAGGGGGCGTGGCCCGTGCAGACGGTCCACGACTCGGTGGTGATCGAGTGTCGCCGGGCCGACGCCGAACGGGTGGCGGCCGAGATCCGCGACGCCATGGAACACGCATCGCTGCGGTTCTGTCCCGACGTTCAGCCCAAGGCCGACGTCGACGTGCGGTCGACACT
>JBPEXC010000091.1:0-4001 GCA_052032035.1 Acidimicrobiales bacterium
CGGTCGGCCGCGACGGTACGACCCTCGACGACCACTGGGGCGAGGGCATGCGGACGATGCACGGCATGTTCGTGCACAAGTTCCCCAACCTGTTCGTGATCGGCGCCGCCCAGGGCGCCGCCCTCATCTCCAACTACCCCCACAACCTCACCGAGGCGGGCCGGACGGCGGCGCGGATCATCCGTCACGCCCTCGACAACGACGTCGCCGCGATCGAGTGCACCGAGCAGGCCGAGGCCGACTGGCTCGAGGTGCTGGCGTCGAACACCCGGCTGTCGATCATCGGCTCCACCGACTGCACGCCGGGCTACTACAACAACGAGGGCCAGGGCTACGACACGAGCAGCGGCATCGGCTTCGGGGCCGGGTTCCCCGGTGGCGCCCTCGCCTTCTTCGATCATGTGGAAGCCTGGCTCTCGACCGGCGAGTTCGCCGGCCTCGAGCTGAGGGGAACACCGTGATGTTCAACAACGACGGTCCGATCGTCACCACCACCGCCGGCGAGGTGCAGGGCACCCGCAAGGAGGAGGGCGGCGTCGCCGTCTTCAAGGCGGTGCCCTACGCCGCCCCGCCGGTCGGCGATCGCCGCTGGCGACCGCCGGCCCCGCTCGAGCGGTGGACCGGGGTGCGCAAGGCGACCAAGGACGGGCCCGCCGCCCTGCAGCGGGCGGCCGGCTTCGAGGAGTTCCTCCAGCTGGTCGTCGACGGCCAGGGCTGGAACAAGGTGCGGTCGGCCGCCACGGTCGCCGCTCTGAAGCGGGCGCCGAAGCCGAAACAGAGCGAGGACTGCCTCCACCTCACGGTCCGCACCCCCGACCCCTCACCGCAGGCGAGGCTGCCGGTGATGGTGTGGATCCACGGCGGCGACCACCAGGACGGATCGAGCACCGAGCTGTTCTACGCCTCCAACGCCCTCGCCGAACTCGGCGTGGTGACCGTCGCGATCAACTATCGCCTCGGCCTGCTCGGCTACCTGGCCCATCCCGAGCTGTCGGCGGAGTCGATCGACGGGGTCTCGGGCAACTACGGGACCCTCGACCAGATCGCCGCCCTCGAATGGGTGCGCGACAACATCGCCGGCTTCGGCGGCGACCCCGACAACGTCACGATCTTCGGCGAGTCGGCCGGCGGTGAGTCGGTGCTCCACCTGATGATCTCGCCCCTCGCCCGAGGCCTGTTCCATCGGGCGATCGCGCAGAGCCCGGCCAACGGCGGCCAGCACACCCTGCTGCGCACCCCGTTCCTCGACCACCCGGGAGCCGAGGCGCGAGGGGAGGCGTTCGCCGACGCCCTGGGCCTCACCGGCACCGGCCAACTCGAACGACTGCGCGAGCGCTCGGCCGACGAGCTCTACGACCTGGTGCGCGCGGCCACCCGACTGGGCGACCACTACCCCACGATCGACGGCCATGTGATCCCGACCTCACCCTTCGCTGCGTTCGCCAACGGACAGCAGGCCGACGTGCCGATGGTGATCGGATCGAACGCCAACGAAGGCACCCTCATCCAGCCGCTGTTCGGTGCCCCGATGGCCGAGTACCGCTACCGACCCGTGCCCGATGACGCCGTGCCGGTCGAGATGCAGCAGGCGTTCGGCGACGACCTGGCCCGGCTGCTCCCCCGCTACCCCGGCCTCGAGTCGGGCGAACAGGCTGCGCAGATCGACTTCCTCGGCGACCACATGTTCGGCGCCCCCGCCCACTGGTACGCACGCCACCATGCGACGGCCGGCCACCCGACGTGGCTCTACCACTTCGCCCGCACGCCGGCGTCGAAGAAGCAGACCGCCGGCGCGTTCCACGCCGCCGAGATCACCTTCGTCCACGGCTCGAACGTGCCGATCCTGCCGATGACCGAACCCGACGAGGCGCTCGGCGCGTCGATGCGACAGCACTGGACGGCGATGGCTCGCACCGGCGACCCGAACGAGGGCGTCGACACTGGCGGGCCGAAGTGGCCCGGCTACACGCCGACCGATCCCCAGTGGCTGCGGTTCGACCACGAGATCTCGGCCGAGACCGTGACCAAGCTCGACGTCTACGGCGTGCTCGACGCCCGCCTCGAACGGGTACTGCGCGACATGGAGTCGGCGTCGTGACCGACCACGCGGTATCGACGAACCGCACGGTGCTCGCCGCCGCGGCCACCGACCGCCTGATCGCCGCCATCGCGGCCGGCGACACCGACGGTGCGGCCGCCGCCTATCACCCCGACGCCCGCATCTGGCACAACTACGACCAGATTGAACAGACCGTCGAGCAGAACCTGCGAACGCTCCACTGGTTGATCGGCCGTATGCCCGAGCGCCGATATGAGGACATCGTCAGACGACCGGTCGACGGCGGGATCGTGCAACAGCACGTGCTCCGAGGCGCCACGTCGAGCGGCGACCCGGTGGAGATGGCGGCATGCCTGTTCCTCTTCGTCGACGACGACGGCAAGATCACCCGCATCGAGGAGTACGTCGACACGGGCCAGAGCGCAGCGCTGACCAGCACAGCGCAGCGCTGACCAGCACAGCGCAGCGTTGACCAGCACAGCGCAGCGTTGACCAGCACAGCGCAGCGCTGACCGACGCCTGATCGAGCTTCGCCGGCCCGCACCCGGCCACACTGCACCCATGCCGATCACCCGCGTCCTCGTCGTCGCCGACACCCATCTGCCGGCGAAGCGGGCCGACGAGATCGTGGAACGGCTCGCGAGTCACCTCGAGACGGCCGACCTGATCCTTCACGCCGGCGACGTCACCGACGCCGGCGTCCTCGAGCAGCTCGGCCGGTTCGCACCGGTCCACGCAGTGCTCGGCAACAACGACGACGGCCTCGAGCTGCCCGAGACCCTCGAGCTGGAGATCGCCGGCGTCGCCGTTGCGATGATCCACGACAGCGGCGCCGCCAAGGGCCGAGGCAACCGACTGGCCCGCCGGTTCCCCGCCGCCGATGTCGTCGTCTTCGGCCACTCGCACCTGCCCTGGAACGAGACCCACGACGTCGACGGTCGGCCCCAGGTCCACCTCAACCCGGGCTCGCCCACCCAGCGTCGGCGGGCCCCGACCCGCACCGTCGGCTGGCTGGAGATCGCCGACGGCGCTCCCCGAGCGAGCATCGTCGACGTCTGACCGGACCGCGCCCTGCCGCGCGAGTCAGCTCTCGCCGATCGGCACGAGGATCGTCGTCGCGGTGGCGACGAGCCGCTCGCCCCCGCCCGGCGCGACGGCGAACAGTTCGGCGCTGGTGAACGCCTGTCGTCGCCCGGGCTTGATCACCTCACCCACGGCCCGGAAGCGTTCCCCGGCCGCCGCGGCGACGAAGCAGACCGACAGGTTCGACGCCATCACCCGACCGACCTGGGTGACGGCGGCGAAGCCGCACACGGTGTCGAGCATCGCCGAGGTCATGCCGGCGTGGAGGAAGCCGGCGTACTGACCGAAGTCGTCGCGCCAGGCGAGCCCGAGTTCGACCCGGCCAGCTTCGGCCGCGACCACCTCGAACCCGGCCCATCGGTTGAAGGCGGCGCTGTCGTTGATCGCTCGCAGGTGTGCCAGGTGGTCCAGCGCTGTCTCCGTCGTCGTCGTGGTCATCACAGCTCTCCCTGTTTCGATGTAGACCGGTTGATGTAGACCGGTCTGTATACTCGCGCGATCCGAGGAGGTCCGCAATGCCCGCTGCCCCGAGACACCGCCAGTCGATCGTCGACGCCGCCGTGGCCCTGTTCCGTCGGCAGGGATACGCCGCCACCGGCTTGGCCCAGATCCTGGAGGTGAGCGGGGCACCGAAGGGATCGCTCTACCACTACTTCCCCGACGGCAAGGCACAGATCGGCGCAGAGGCGGTGGCCACCGCCGGCCGGACCGTGGCCACGACGCTGCACCAGCTCGCCGAGGCGACCGACGGCCCGGCCGCGCTCGTCGCCGCCTACCTCGAGCTCCTCGACGGCTGGATGCGCGAGTCCGATTTCCGCGACGGCAGCCCGATCACGACGACCCTGCTCGAGATGGCTCC
>JBPEXC010000092.1:0-10486 GCA_052032035.1 Acidimicrobiales bacterium
ACGGCCACGTGCCGGTGCGCCTCGAGGCCCTGATCGGGGCCGGCATCGTCCCCGCCGACGTCGACCCCGCCACCGTCTCGCTCAACGGCGGCCTGGCCGTCCTCGCCGACGACACCACCCGGTTCGGGTTCCTCGGCGACATCGTGCCGCTCGGGATCTTCGACGACGTGGTGTCGTTCGGCGACCTGATCGTGCTCGCCGGCCTCGGCATCATCGCCCGCTCGCTCGCCGTCGGGGTGCCGCTGCGGCCCCGCCTCCCGGAGGCCGCACCCTCGCCGCTCGACGACCCCGACGAGATCGTGCTCCCGGCCGAACCAGCCTGGGCCGACGAGCCTGTCTTCGCCGACGAGACCGTGCTGCCCGACGAAACTGCGCTGCCCGAGGAGACCGTGCTGCCCGACGAAACTGCGCTGCCCGACGAGACCGTGCCGCCCGAGGAGATCGTGCTCCCGGCCGACTCGATCGGTGTCGACGAGTTCCTGATCGACCTGCGGGCCGCCGACCTCGAGCCGACGATCGACCTCACCGAGCCGGCAGCGCCCCGAGAAGGGTCCATGTCTGTGGACGAGCTCCTCGGCCCCGACCCGTCTCGGGATTCCAGTACTCCGCCCAGCGGGCGCTGACCGCCGACGACGACAGCGACGTGGCGAAGCCGGCCGCCTCGAACAGGTAGAGCAGCTGCGGCCACGTCGACCCTCGCCAGTAGCCGTCCGGGTCGGCGCCCGGCTCGTCGCGGTGGGCGCCACGCGGGCCGAACGGAGCGCCGAACGCTGTGGGGTCGGCCAGCTGGCGCCCGACCTCGGCGCGCACCTCGGGGCGGGTATCGACGAGCACCGGCAGCAGCGCCTCGAGGGTCCGCGCCCGCGACGACACCCCCTCGCCACCCACGATCGGGTCGTCGGCCCACGTGGTGCCGGTCCACCGATCGGCCAGGGCTCCCCGCAGCTCGTCGGCCGCCCCTCGCAGCCGGTCGTCGGCCATGCCCACCCGGTCGAGCTCGTCGATGTTCCAGACGACCAGGGCGGTGAACGCCACCGAGCCCACCTCGAAGCGGGACGAGCCGTGCGGCACCCCGTCGCCGTCGACGTCGAGCGCCCCGACCAGGTCCGCCTTCACCTCGCGCCAACGCTCCCGGTCGAACGGACCGGCGATCCAGTCGTCCCACCGCAGCGAGTCGTCACAGCCGGTCTCCCACGGGTGGAACACGGGCACGAGGCCGGCCGGTGTCCGGCGCCGCACCGCCGCCACGTGCCACAGCCCGTCCCGGGCCCGCTCGGCGAGGGCCGCCACCCGAGCGTCGGGCCGCTCGACGTCGCCATCGGCGTCGATCCCGCGGTCGGGGTCGGCGACGAGCTCGGCGAGGGCGTGGCCGAACATCGGCGGCTGGGTCAGCACCGACTCGCCGGCGCGGCCCCAGAACTCGGCGTGATGCTGCGGGTCGGCCCAGTAGGTGACGTGGGGGACGAACCCGTCGGGGCGTTGCCGGGCCAGCGCCGACCCGAGCTCGGTCAGGGCTCGGTCGGGGCGCCCGAGCCGGGTCCAGATCACGGCGTGGAAACACGAGTCCCAGAGCCACTGGAACGGGTAGGTGTCGGGGTTCGGCACGCAGAATCCGGGCGGGCGCCACGCCGCCTCGAGCAGGGCGAGCGCCTCGTCGGTCCGATCAGGGTCTGGCATCGTTCCGACGGTAGGTTGCCGCCGTGCCCCGTGTCGCCTTCGTGTCGTTCCGCCTCGGCCTCGACGACGGCGTGTCGATCGTGGCCGACGCCTGGGGCGACTCGTTCCGCGATCTCGGCTTCGAGGTGACCACGGTGGCGGCCGACGGACCGGTCGACGTGGTCGTGCCCGGCCTCGGCCTGGGGGCCCGATTGGGCGATGCGACCACCCCACCACCCCTGCCGGGCGACCACGACCGCGCGCTCCTCGTCGACGGGCTTGCGGCCGCCGATCTCGTCGTGGTGGAGAACCTGCTGTCGATCCCCCTCAACCTGGCGGCCTCGGCGTTGGTGGCCGACGTGCTCGCCGGACGCCCGACGATCGTGCACCATCACGACCCGCCCTGGCAGCGAGAACGGTTCGCCCACGTGACCGAGCTGCCGGTCGACGACCCGGCGTGGCGCCACGTGACGATCAACCAGCTGACCGCCGACGAGTTCGCCCAGCGCGGCATCGACGCCACCTGCATCTACAACGGCTTCGACCTCCCGACCCGGCCGGGCGACCGCGCCGCGCTGCGCCGCGCCCTCGACGTGGCCGACGACGAGCCCCTCGTCGTCCACCCGGCGCGAGCGATCGCCCGCAAGAACATCGGGGCCGCGTTGGAGCTCTGTGCCGACCTCGGGGCCACCTACTGGCTGACCGGTCGGGCCGAGGAGGGCTACGACGACGAACTCGCCCGCCTTCTCGGCGGCGCCCGCTGTCGCGTGATCCGTCGCCCGGTGCCGGACCGGGTCGACCTCTACGCGGCCGCCGACCTCGTCGCCTTCCCCTCGACCTGGGAGGGCTTCGGCAACCCGCCGGTCGAGGCGGCCCTCCACCGCCGTCCCGTGGCGGTCGGCGACTACCCGGTGGCGGTCGAGCTCCGCGCCCTCGGCTTCGACTGGCCGTTCCCGGCAGATCGGTCGCTCCTCGCCGCCGAACTGGCCGCGCCCGACATCGAGCGACTCGACCGCAACTTCGCCGTCGCCGAGCAGCACCTCAGCTCGACGGCGATGACCGAGGGGTTGCAACGGCTGCTCGAGCAGGCAGGCTGGTGGCCATGAGCGCAGCGAGTGCCCGACCGGGCGACAAGGACCCGGTGCTGGTCCAGCGGGCCAAGGTCGCCGATCTGGTCTCGAAGGGGATCCGTCTCGGCACGGCGCTCTACGTGGTGGCGAGCGTCGTGTTCTTCGTCGGCTTCATGACCGGCTTCGCACCGTGGATCGCCTGGACGGTGACGGCGCTGATGATCCTCGGCTCGCTCCTCCTGGCCCCCGCACTGGTCTTCAAGTACGGCGTGAAGGCCGCCGACCGAGCCGACCGCGACGACAGCTGGTGAGCACCGTCCGCCTCCCGGGCCCCGAGCGGCGCGAACAGCTGTTGCGCGTCGCCCGTGCCGAGCTGGCAAAGCGCGGGTTCCACGAAACGTCGATGAACGACATCGCCGAGGCGGCGGGCGTGACCAAGCCGGTGGTCTACCAACACTTCGCCTCCAAGACCGAGCTCTACGACGCCGTGCTCGAGGACATCGCCGTGCGGTTACAGGCCGCAGTGTTCGACTCGACGACCCGGGCGACCTCGGGACGCGAGATGGTCGAGGCCGGCTTCCGGGCCTACCTCGCCTTCGTCCGCGACGACTACGAGGGCTTCTCGCTGCTGTTCAGTCGCAGTGGCTCCGAACCGGGGCGAGCGTCGGAGATCGCCCGGTCGATGGAGACCTCGGTCGCCCGCCAGATCGCCGCCCTGATCACCGTCGACGGCATCGACGACGCCCACCGCCTCAACCTGGCCCACGGCGTGGTCGGCATGGCCGAGGGCATGGTCCGCTACTGGCGGAGCCATCGCGACGCGATCGATCCCGACGAGCTGGCCGACGACATCGCCACGCTCGCCTGGGTCGGGCTGCGTGGACTGCAAGCCTGAGCGCTGCCCGGACGTCGTCTGCCACACTGAGCTGGCGACACTGAGCCGGCCACACTGTGCCGGTCAGACGGTGCCGGCCAGACGGTGCCGGCCAGACTGTGCCGACCATCTCCCACCCCGACAGCTTCCAGGAACGAGCCACCACATGACCATCGCCGCACCCGCCATCGACACCTCGTCGACGATCGAGCCCCGCAGCGGTGGACTTGCCGCCGTCAGCACCGGGGTCGAGCTCTACCACGAGGTGTTCGGCGACGGTGACGAGACGATCCTGCTGGTGATGGGGCTCGGCGCCCAGATGGTCGGCTGGCGCCTGGGGTTCGTCGAGGCCCTCGTCGACCGAGGATTCCGCGTCGTCCGGTTCGACAACCGCGACATCGGACTCAGCACGAAGACCGACGGTCCGCCGCCCAACCCGGTCGAGCTGATGGGGCGGGCCCAGGCAGGCGAGGACATCAGCGACCTCACCCCCTACTCGTTGGCCGACATGGCCGCCGACGCCATCGCCCTCCTCGATCACCTCGGCATCGACCAGGCCCACGTCGTCGGCGCCTCGATGGGCGGCATGATCGTGCAGGAGATGGCGATCGGGCACGCCGAGCGGCTCCGCTCGGCCACCTCGATCATGTCGACCACCGGCAACCCCGAGGTCGGCGGTTCCACCCCCGAGGCGCTCGCGGTGCTGCTGGCGCCCGCACCGCCCGATCGCGACGCCGTGATCGCAGCCGCCCGCAACACCTGGAAGGTCATCTCCGGTCCCCTGTTCGACGGCGACGTCGCAGCCGAGCGAGCGGCGATCAGCTACGACCGCAACTTCAACCCGCTCGGCGCTGCGTTCCAGCTCGGAGCGATCGCCGCATCGGGCGACCGGACCGAGAAGCTCCGTTCGGTCGCCGTCCCGTTCCTCGTCGTCCACGGCGTCGCCGACACCCTCGTCGGCGTCAGCGGCGGCCACGCCACGGCCGAGGCAGTGCCCGGCGCCGACCTGGCGGTGTTCGCCGACATGGGCCACGACCTGCCCGCCGAACTGTGGCCCCAGATCACCGGCGCCATCGTCGACAAGATCGGACGCGTCCTCGCGTCGTGAGACACGTCCTCGCCGGCTGAGACGGACGCTCAGCCCTGCTCGGAGGAGCGCCGCAGGTCGACCCGACTCGCTGCGATCACCTCGGCGACCAGGCAGGCGCCCGCGAGGTCGTCGGCGGCGCGGTCGAGCGCCCACGGCGGCACGCCGGGCGCCCGGAATCTGACGACCGACAGGCCGAGCAGGGTGTCGGCCATGACGCGAGCTTCGGCGTCGTCGGGCAGATCGAGTTCGTTCGCGCGCTCGGCCACCAGCTCGGCGGTGACGTCGTGGCTGAGCAGGGCGGCGAACACCCGGACCGCGCCGTCGGGTCGGAACCGGTAGGTCGCGCCGCCGGCGGAGCTCAGCGAGCCGCCGAGGTCGAGCCCGTCGATCCACTGCGAGCAGTCGGTGGCGCCGGGGAAGGTTCCGGCGGCGACCGCTTGCCGGAACCGGCACGGGTCGAGGTCGGCGTCGGGTCTACGCCCGATCGTGATCGTGGGGCCGGCGCCGGTCGTGATCGAGAGGTCGACGTCGGGCACGGTGTGGGCGAGGGCGGCGGCGATTCGGAGTGACTCCAGAGGCACGGGCATCCGATGATGATAGGTACTCTTAACAGTTGAGGGCAAGCACCGGTGATGCTTGGGTGGGCAGCGCCGGCGACGTGTCGATCGCCTGCGGGTCGCCCCGACCGTCGCCCTGGTGCGGCTGCCGCCCCGCCCCCACTACGGTTCGAGCGATGCCCGCCCCCTCACCCCGCCATGCGAACGGCTCGACGACCGGGGCGTGGCCATGGGCGTGAGCGTGCGCGACGTGGCCGAGCGGGCCGGGGTCTCGGTCGGCACGGTGTCGAACGTGCTCAACCGGCCCGATCGGGTGACACCGGCGACCCTGGCCAAGGTGCGCACGGCGATCGACGAACTGGGGTTCGTCCGCAACGACGCCGCCCGGCAGCTCCGGGCCGGCTCGAGTCGAGCGATCGGCCTGGTCGTGATCGACGCCTACAACCCGTTCTTCGGCGCCGTCAGCCGGGGGGCGGAGGACCGGGCCGGCGACGACGGCCTCATCGTGCTGCTCGCCAACAGCGACGAGAACCCGGAGCGGGAGCGCCAAGCCGTCGACCTGTTCGCCGAACAGCGGGTGAAGGGGTTGATCATCTCGCCAGCCGACGACGTGGACGAGCAGGTGGCCCACCTCCGCCGCCAGCGGATCCCGGTGGTGCTGATCGAGCGGACCAGCACCGATCCCGCGGTGCCGTCGGTGGCGGTCGACAACCTCGCCGGGGGCCGCGCCGCGGTGGAACACCTGGTCGCACGTGGCCGACAGCGGCTCGCCTTCGCCGCCGGTCAACTCGACCTGGCCCAGGTGCGGGACCGACTGGCCGGAGCCAGGGCGGCCGCCGACACCGTCGCCGGTGTGACGCTCGAGGTGATGGACGCCGGGGGCCTCGGCGTCGCCCACGGCCGCACGGTGGGCGACGCGATCGCCGCCCGTCCACCCAGCGAACGCCCCGACGCCGTCTTCGCGGTCAACGACCTGGTCGCGCTCGGCGTGGTGCAGGGGTTGCGCACGGCCGGGCTGCGGGTGCCCGACGACGTCGCCATCGTCGGCTACGACGACATCGACTTCGCGGCGTCGGCCGAGGTGCCCCTCACCTCGGTCCGCCAGCCCGGCCGTCGGATCGGCCACACCGCGGTCGACCTGTTGTCGTCGCTGATCGACGGCACCCCGATCGCGAACCCCCACGTCACGTTCCAACCGGAACTGATCGTCCGGGCCTCGACCGCGCGCTCCTGAGGGGCGGTCGCCCGCTCAGCCGAGGACGACGGCGAGGTGGTGGTCGCCCGCCGCCAGCTCGGAGACCTCGGCCCCCGGCAGGTCGACCACCGCCGTGGCGCCGTCGGGCACGGTGACATCGACGGCGAGCTGGCCATCGACCAGGCGCCACGCCACCCGCACCTCGCCACGACGGGTCCGCAGGGTGGTCGTCGCCCAGGTGAGCGAGCCCCCCGGTCGCGGGGCGACCAGGATCCGCTCGTAGCCGGGCGAGGCCGGGGCGACACCCCCGACCACGCGATGGACCCAATCGGCGACCGCACCGAGCGCGTAGTGGTTGAAGCTCGTCATCTCGCCCGGGTTGATCGAACCGTCCGGCAGCATCGAGTCCCACCGTTCCCACACCGTCGTCGCCCCCATCGTCACCGGATAGAGCCACGACGGACACTCGGTCTGCAGCAACAGCCGGTAGGCGTCGTCGAGGTAACCGGTGCTCGACAGGGCCTCGGTGATGAACGGCGTGCCGGCGAACCCGGTCGAGATGTGGTGACCGCTCTCCCGCACGAGCTCCGCCAGCCGATCGCCCGCCGCCTGCC
Source organism: Acidimicrobiales bacterium (assembly GCA_052032035.1). Lineage (GTDB taxonomy): Bacteria > Actinomycetota > Acidimicrobiia > Acidimicrobiales > SZUA-35 > JAWSVN01. Next base: position 7,057 of record JBPEXC010000092.1, read on the forward strand.
GCGCCGGACCGTCGAGCACCCCGAACACGATGGCGAGGGTGTAGACGGTGGTGCAGTCCGAGGTGATCCGCAGCGAACCGTCCGCCGGATCGCCGCTGAGGTAGTGGTCGGCGAACGCGGCCCGGGTCCGCTCGGCGATCGCCCGGTGGCGGGCGGCGTCGTCGACCCGACCGAGCACCTCGGCGGCGTCGGCCACCAGCGACGCCGATCGGAACAGGCAGGCGGTGGCCACGACGTTCTTGTCGGCCTTGGAGTTCCACGGCTCGTGGGGCGAGGCGTCGGGGTCGAGCCAGTCGCCGAACTGGAACTCGCTCTCCCACAGCCCGGTCGGCGACACGATCGAGTCGATCCGGTCGACGTGGCCGGCCATCGACGCGAACTGGTCGGCGAGCACCGACTCGTCGCCGTAGGCCTGGTAGAGCGCCCACGGCACCCACACCGCGGCGTCACCCCAGATCGCGGTGGCGTCGGGGTCGGGGAAGTTGCCGAACTTCGGCAGCCGCTTGAGCACATCGGGCACGACGAAGGGCACGATGCCCTCCGCGTGACGCTGCTCGAGGGCGAGGTCGACGAGCCAGTCACGCAGGAGTCCCTCGACGTCGTAGAGGAAGGCGGCCGACGGGGCGAAGGCCGAGAGGTCCCCGGTCCAGCCGAGCCGTTCGTTGCGCTGGGGACAGTCGGTCGGCACGTCGAGGACGTTGCCCCGGAGCCCCCACACGACGTTGCGGTGGAGCTGGGCCAGGAGGGGCTCCGAGCAGTCGAAGGTGCCGGTCCGCTCCAGGTCGGAGTGGACGACGACGGCCTCGAGATCGTCGACGCCGAGCTCGCCCGGCCAGCCCGACACCTCCGCATACCGGAACCCGTGGAACGTGAACGTCGGCTCGAACGTGTCGACCCCGCCACTCAGGATGAAACGATCGGTGGCCTGGGCGTCGCGCAACGGCCGGGTGCCGAGCTCACCGTCCTCGAGCACCTCGGCGTGCCGGATCCGGATCTCGCTCCCCCGCGGCCCGGTGACGGTGAAGCGCAACCAACCGACCAGGTTCTGCCCGAAGTCGACCAGGGTCCGCCCGGTCGGCGAGGTCCAGATCGCCGTCGGCCGCAACGACTCGTGCCGGACGACGCTCGGGCCGAGGTAGGGCGCCAGCGTCGATCGATCGAACTCGATCTCCGCGATCGGGATGCCGCGCAGGTCGGGCTGTCCGGGGTGGAGCTCCTCGACCTGACGGGTGCGGGCGTCGATCGTCTGCCCGTCGTAGAGGTCGTCGGCGAGGACGTCGCTGGTCCCGGCCCGCCACGTCTCGTCGGTGACGATGCGCTGCACGTGGCCGTCGGCGAAGGCGATCTCGAGGGCGGCGAGGAATGCCAGCCGATCGCCGTAGAGCTGTCGCCCCCCGGTGAAGCCGAGCCGACCCCGCCACCAGCCGTTGCCGAGGGTGGCCGCCAGCTCGAACGACGCGTCGGCGCCGGCGACGAGGTCGGTGACGTCGAACTCGCACACTCGCAGCCGCCACTCGTAGGCGGTCCACCCGGGCGAGAGCACCTCGTCGCCGACCGACACGCCGTCGATCGTGGCGTCGAACACCCCGAGGGCGGTGGCGCGCAGCGTCGCCGCCCTCACGTCGCCATGCCCGGCGTCGAGGGTCACGACCCGGTGCAGGCGCGGGGCGGTACCGAGCTCGTGGGCGGCGGCGATCATCCGGGCGTCGCGCACGAGCGAGGCAGAGCTCGGTTCGGAGGCAGAGCTCGGTTCGGAAGCAGAGGTCGTCATGGAAGTCCTGGGGGCGTCAGCGGCGAATCTTGGAACGTTTCACCACGCATGGTCCTCGACGCTACGGCGGGCGACGGTCGGCGTCAACGCGTCGAGCCGGCCCGACGACGGGCGGCCACCGCCCCGGCCCCGAGCACGGCGACGACGAAGCCGGCGGCGACCGCGCCGGCGGCACCCGAGGACGGCACCGCGGCCTCGGCGGTCGCCTCGTCGTCGAGCGACGACGTCGGGGGAAGGGTCGGCTGGGTCACGGTGGCGACCATCTCGACCCGCAGCGCCTCCTCGGCTGGGGTGAGCGGATCGACCGCCACCCGAGTGCGAGCCTGCCCGAGCGCCATGGTGACGTAGCCGCCGTAGGGCACGGCGGCGTCGCAGACGAAGCCGACGCTGCGGATCACCGACGCCACCTGCTCCCCGCTCGAGCCGGCGTCGGCGGCACACGACCCGCCACCGATCGTGAGCGCACCCTCGGCGAGGTCGAGATGGGTCCGCACGGTTCCGGCGCAACGGACCCGCACGGCTGCGCCCACCACCGTCTCCCCGCAGGCCACATCGGTCACGTCGCTGAGTTCGCTGACGAGCCCCCGACCGCTGAACCGGTCGAGCACCGCTTGGACCCGCGCCCGGTTGACCGAACCGAACACCGGGAGCTCGGAGTTCATCAGCGAATCGGCCGACGGACGCCAGGCACCGCCGGCGTCGGGGTCGCCGTAGCAGCCGCCCTCGGTCGGGGCGATGCGCAGCGCGTCGGCAAGGTCGCCGGCGCGGGGGTCGGGGTCGAGTCCGTAGGCCGCACGGTCGGCGCGCACCCGTTCGACGAAGGGGTCGACGTCGCCGACGAGCCCACCCCACCAGTCGAGGGCCTCCGCCTCGTCGGCGGCACAGTTCGGTGGGCCGAGCGTGATCGGCCGCCCGTCGAAGCCGTAGTACTCGTCGCGCAGTTCGAACAGGCCGTGGCCCCATTCGTGGGCGAGCGTCTCGGCGCTCCACAGGGGTGCGGCGGGGTCAACCGACACCCGCACTCCGCCGAAGGCGAGGTCCTCGAGGTCGGGGACGTCCCGGACTCCCCAGAACGAGGTGGCCCGGGCATCCGATCGCGGGCCCATCGACCGGTCGTAGAGCGCGGTGACCTGGAGGTGGTCGAGGCCGAAGGCGTCGAGCCGATCGGCGACTGCGGCGTCGTGGAGCAGGGCGAGCTCGTCGCCGAGATCGTCGGTCAGGTACCAGAAGTTGAAGCGATCGCGGTGGGATGCGAGGGGCTCAATCGCCATCGGGCCGTAGCGGAGGTCGACGACCGCCGCAGGGTCGTCGGTCGGGTGGCCGAGCCCGTCGACGGCGATCGGACCACCGAGTCCGAGCATCAGGGTGGCGATCGTCGGCAGCTCGTCGCCGAGGCCTGCGCCGACGAACACGATGTTGATGCGCTCGGCGGACGCCCGGTTGTGGCCGTCGACGAGCTCGAGCAGGCCGCCGTCGATCACCTGGAACGGATAGCCGCCCACATCCTCGACGCATCGGTCGGGGCTCGGTCCGACGCACGGCCAGAGCCGGTAGCGGCCCGCCGGCAGGTCGAAGGCGAGCTCGTTGCGGGCGGCCGCTGCCGTGCCCTCCGCGGTGTCGAGGGCGAGCGGCACCGACGCGAGCGGTGGGGGCCCCGCG
>JBPEXC010000093.1:0-3018 GCA_052032035.1 Acidimicrobiales bacterium
ACCTCAACGCCTCGGTCGACTTCCGCAAGCACCTCGCTCGCGTGCTCGTCGGCCGCGCGCTGGCCGACGCCGGCATCAGCTGAGCGATCGGAGCGACGGCCTCGATGCGGGAGATCCTGAGCGACCTCGAGCGGTGGCGGAAACAGGGCAAGCGCGTGGCGCTGGCCCGCGTCGTCGACATCGAGGGCTCGGGGCCCCGCCTGCCCGGCGCAGCGATGGCGGTCGCCGATGACGGCCAGGTCGCCGGCTCGGTGAGCGGGGGATGCGTCGAGGGGGCCGTCGTTACCGAGGCGCTCGACGTCATCGAGACGGGGGAGCGGCGCATCGTGACGTTCGGCTACTCCGACGACGAGGCGTTCGCCGTCGGGCTCACCTGCGGCGGCACGATCCACCTCTACCTCGAACCCCTCGACTGGTGATGAGCGACCCGTCGACCCCGAGCCTGTTCGACCTCGTCGCCGACGACATCAAGGCCGAACGCCCCGTCGCTCTGGCCACCGTCGTCGGCGGCCCCAACACCGGCGCCAAACTGCTGGTCCGGGGCGCCCACGGCGGCAACGAGGCCGAGGAGCACGGCTCCCTCGGCAATCCCGACCTCGATCGGGTCGCCGGGCGCGACCTGTGGGGCGAGCTGGCCGCCGGCACCTCGGGGATCCGCCACTACGGCCCCAACGGCGAGGCCCGGCAGGACGAGATCTCGGTCTTCGTCGAGACGTTCGCGCCGCCCCCACAGATGTTGATCTTCGGGGCGGTCGACTTCACCGCCGCCCTGTGTCGGGTGGCCAAGGTGCTCGGCTACCGGGTGACCGTGTGCGACGCCCGCCCGGTGTTCGCCACCCGGCAGCGGTTCCCCTTCGCCGACGAGGTCGTCGTCGACTGGCCCCACCGCCTGCTCGAGAAGGTCGGCAGCGACCTCGGCCCCCGCGACGCGGTGTGCGTGCTCACCCACGACCCGAAGTTCGACGTGCCGGCCGTGACCGCCTCCCTCCAGACCGCGGTCGGCTACCTCGGGGCGATGGGGTCGCGGCGCACGACCGACGACCGGAATCGTCGCCTCCTCGACCAGGGGGTGGCCGAGGCCGATCTGGCCCGGGTCATGGCCCCGATCGGGCTCGATCTGGGGGCCCGCACGCCCGAGGAGACCGCCATCTCGATCTGCGCCGAGATCATCGCTCTGCGGTCCGGACGTCTCGCTCCGTCACTGCGCGACACCGAGGGCGACATCCACCGCTGAAATCCGGCCGGTTGCAGCCGATGGGGAGCGGTGATGACCGACCCCACCGCCGCCCGCGGGCCGAGCAGACTCTGGCGTCACCTGCGACTGGGCCAGAAGGTGGGTTTGGCGATCCTCGCAGCGTGTGTGCCGGTGGTGTTCCTGGGGATCCAGGTGGCGGCGATCTCGTCGAACCTCCTGGAAGAGGCCGTGTTGTCCAACGCCGGCCTCGCGGCACGGGTCGAGGCCGACGGCGTGGCATCGGCACTCGCGGCGGCCACCGACGCCGTCGACTCGATCGCCGAGGACCAGACCTTCCAGGACCTCATCGAGCAGCAGGCCCGGCTCGACGGCACCACCGGCACCACCACCCAACTCGAGACCTACACCGAGCTGGTGTGGGGCCGCTTCGCCACCGAGGGCCTCGTCGGTCTCTCGGTCGTGGTGAACGGGGGCGGCGGCGTCCAGCGCCAGGGTGACCTGTCGCCGGCCGCCGAGGCCCTCCGACTCGAGCTCGGCGATCGGACGCTCGTCGTGGGCGAGGCGTTCGAGGCGCCCACCGGCGCCCAGCACCTCGCCATCGTTCGCAACGTGGCGCCGGCCGGCGGCGGCGTCGGGGTGCAGATCGTCACCGAGTGGGACGTGACCACCCTGCTCGCGGGCGTCGTCGAGCCGTCGAACACCCGCAGCCCGGCGCGGACCCTCGTCCTGCAGCAGGAGTCGAACGGGTCCTACGTCGCCGTGTTGCGCACCGACACCTTCCAGGCCGGCCAGACGATGCAGCTCGGGGTCAACCCCGTCGTCGGTGGGGACGATCCGGCGGTCGAGGCGATCGACGAGTTCGGCAACCCGGTGGTGCAGGGCGCAGCCCGGGTGGCGGTCGACCCCGGCTGGGTCGTCGTGGTCGAGGAACACCAGTCGGTCGCCTTCGCCGAACTCGACCGGGTGCGCACCGCCGTCATCATCGTGTTCGTCGCCGCCGGCCTCATGATCCTGGCCGTGGTGGCGGTGGCCTTCCGCGGGTTCGCCCGCCGGCTCGAGCGCATGACGTCGCTCGCTGAGGCCGTCGCCAACGGCGACCTCACCGTGCGGACGGGCGACGATCGTTACGACGAACTCGGCCGTCTGTCCCACGCCTTCGACGACATGACCGAGGCCCTCGCCGAGGACATCGCCCGCCGGGAACGCGTCGAGGCCCAGCTCGCCTACCAGGCCACCCACGACGCCCTCACCGGCCTCCCCAACCGCCAGCAGCTCGTCGACGAGCTCGACGAGGTGCTCGAGACCGAGGACGTCGTGGCGGTCTTGTTCGTCGACCTCGACGGGTTCAAGGCCGTCAACGACACCCACGGCCACGGCGCCGGCGACGAGCTGCTGGTGCGGGTGGCCGAGCGGCTCCGTGACGTGCTGCGGCCCACCGACTTCCTCGCTCGTCTCGGCGGCGACGAGTTCGTGATCGTGCTCCGCCAGATGGGCATCCTCGAGGCCGAGCGGCTCGCCGAGCGCATGGTCGCGGCGCTCGAACTCCCCTTCATCGTCGCCAACGTCGAGGTCTCGATCTCGGCGTCGATCGGCGTGTCGTCCGGCGACTCGGAACGCTCCGGCGAGCGACTGATCAAGGAAGCCGACATCGCCATGTACCGGGCGAAGGCGATGGGCAAGGGTCGCGCCGTGCGGGTGACCGACGACTCCCTCGAGGCGGTCGAGGAGCAGGGGTCGGTGCTCGCCGAGCTCCGCCAGGCCGTCGCCCGCAACCAGCTCGAGCTGCAGTGGTGGCCGGTCGCCGACCTGTCGACCGGCTCGCT
>JBPEXC010000094.1:0-1990 GCA_052032035.1 Acidimicrobiales bacterium
AGCCAGCTGATGGCCATGACCCTGGCCGCCCGCTACCGGGCCTCGACGATCCTGGCGGCGATCACCGCCGCCACCGCCGTCGTCCACCTGTTCAGCGTGCTCGCCGGCGCCGCGATCGGCGCTGCCCTGCCCACCGACATCGTCAACATCGTCGCCGGCGTCGCCTTCCTCGTCTTCGCAGCGTGGACGATCCGGGGCGACGAACTCGGCGACGACGACGAGGCCCGCGCCGCGAAGACCGGCCGCTCGGTCTTCTGGACCGTCGCCGCCGCGTTCTTCCTCGCCGAGCTCGGCGACAAGACGATGCTCGCCACCGTCACGCTCGCCGCCGACGAAGACCTGCTCGGCACCTGGATCGGCTCGACGTTCGGCATGGTCGCCGCCGACGCGCTGGCGATCGTGGTCGGCCAGGTGCTCGGCCGCCGTCTCCCGCAACGGACCGTCGAGATCGGTGCCGCCGCAGCCTTCGTCGTGTTCGGACTGTGGTTGATCGCCGAGGGCGCGGGCCTGCTCTGACGCCGGGGCGCTCGGCTCGGCGGTGACGAAATGCAACCATTCGTCCCCTCGTTTGGCTTTCGCGACAGTTTTCGACGCAGGATGCAAGGGCGGGTCGGGACCACCCGCGGCCAGCAAACCGACAAGAGGTGACCCCCATGGCATGGGACTTCCAGACCGACCCCGAGTTCCAGGAGAAGCTCGACTGGGTCGAGAACTTCTGCAAGACCGAACTCGAGCCGCTCCACTACGTCTTCCCCTACGCCGTCCGCTCGAAGCACCCGAAGGTGCGACAGCTCGTGCGCGACCTGCAGCAGCAGGTGAAGGATCAGGGCCTGTGGGCCATCTTCCTCGACGAGGAGCTCGGCGGCCCCGGCTTCGGCCAGCTCAAGCTCGGCCTGCTCAACGAGATCCTCGGCAAGTACCCGGCGGCCCCGCAGATGTTCGGCGCCGCGGCGCCCGACACCGGCAACATGGAGATGCTCGCCGCCTACGGCACCGAGGAGCAGAAGAAGCGGTGGCTCGAGCCGCTGCTCGCCCAGGAGATGTTCTCGGCCTACTCGATGACCGAGCCCCAGGGCGGCTCCGACCCGAACCTGTTCAAGACCCACGCCGTGCGTGACGGCGACGAGTGGGTCATCAACGGCGAGAAGTGGTTCACCAGCGCCGGTCGGGTCGCCGACATCCTGTTCGTGATGTGCACCAACGGCATGTACGTGGTGCCCCGCGAGACGCCGGGCGTCGAGATCATGCCCGAGCCCCGCAACCACAATCACATCATTTACAACGAGGTGCGGGTGCCCCTCGACCACCTCCTCGGCCCGGAGGACGGCGCCAAGGTGCTGGCCCAGCGGCGCCTCGGTGGCGGTCGCATCCACCATGCGATGCGCACGATCGCGCAGTGCAAGCTGGCGTTCGACATGATGTGCGAGCGGGCGCTCAGCCGTGAGTCGCACGGCAAGACGATCGCCGAGCACCAGATGGTGCAGGAGAAGATCGCCGAGTCCTACGCCCAGATCAAGATGCTCCGCCTCTTCGTGCTCGAGTGCGCCTGGAAGATCGACAACACCTCGACCCAGGAGGCCCGCACCGACATCTCGGCGGTGAAGTTCACGATGGCGCGGGTGCTGCGCGAGGTGTCGTTCAACGCCCTCCAGATCCACGGCTCGCTCGGCACCACCGACCTCACGCCGCTGCAGGACATGTACGCCGGTGCGCCGACGATGGGGCTCGCGGACGGGGCGGACGAGGTCCACAAGGCCACCGTCGCTCGCCGCGTGCTCAAGGGCTACCGCCCCCACGAGGGCTACTGGCCCCGCGAGTACATCCCGGCCAAGCGCGAGGCGGCCTGGGAGGCGTTCCAGCCCAAGTTCGAGGCCGACGCCGAGCTGCTCGAGGCGGCCGAGGGCTACAAGAAGTATTTCGCCAACCGCCGCCGCTGAGGCTTCCCGGCCGTCGCCGTCTCGTTGCGCTCAGTCCCAGATACGGGACTGAG
>JBPEXC010000095.1:0-8319 GCA_052032035.1 Acidimicrobiales bacterium
CGTCGCCCGGCGACTAGGTTGACGGTCGATGTCATCGGGGGAGACAGCGCACGACGCCGGCGACGGCGATGCCGAGACGGCCCCGGCGCGCTCGTGGGATCCGGCGGGGATCGGGCGGTGGCAGAAGCCGGTGAAGGCGGTGCTCCGACCGATCTTCGACCGGCTCTGGCGGTTCGACGTCTCCGGCCTCGACAACGTGCCCGACCACGGCCCGGCGGTGCTGTGTCCCAACCACATCGCCGCCATCGACTCGTTCTTCCTGCCGGCGGTCCTGACCCGGGGCATCACCTATGTCGGCAAGGCCGAGTACCTCGACGACTGGAAGACCCGCCGCCTGTTCCCGGCCCTCGGGATGATCCCGATCGACCGCCGTGGCGGTGACCACGCGGCGTCCGCTCTCGACGCCGCACGAGCGGTCCTCGAGGCCGGTCAGCTGTTCGGGATCTATCCCGAGGGCACCCGGAGTCGTTCGGGCAAGCTCCACAAGGGTCACACGGGCGCGGCCCGTCTCGCCATCGAGACCGGGGCCCCGATCATCCCGGTCGGGCTGGTCGGCACCGCCGAGGTGCAGCCGCCCGGCCAGACCAAGCCCAACTTCTTCCGCGACGTGACGATCCGGATCGGCACCCCGATCGACGTCGCCCGCTACGCCGATCGAGCCGGCGATCGCGCCGTGTTCCGGCAGCTGATCGACGAGGTGATGTACGAGATCCAGGCGCTGTGCGGGCAGGAGTACACCAACACCTACGCCGGGTCGGCCGACGCCCCGGAACCGGCGGCAGCGCCGACGGGGGAGCGGACCACGACGGACACCGGCACGATCGACCTGCGATCGCTGCCCGGCGGGGCGGATGCCTCGCCGACGCTGCCCCGCCGCTCCTCGGCCGACGTGTTGCGGGCCCGCCCCCTCGCCGAGGCCGGATAGGCGAGCCCCGAGCGCCGTCGGTCCCGGCGAATTCCCTCGGTCGGACGGGGTGCCGCCCGTACACTCGCCAGCGTGTCTGACATCTCGGTAACGCTCCCCGACGGTTCTGCGCGCTCCCTCCCCGACGGTTCGACCGTGGCCGACCTGGCCGCCGACATCGGACCCCGTCTGGCCAAGGACGCCCTCATCGCGGTCGTGGACGGCACCGAGACCGATATGGGCACGCCCCTCGCGGACGGCGCGACGGTCGAGATCGTGATGCCCGACTCCGAGCGGGGCATGCACACCCTGCGCCACTCCACCGCCCACGTGCTCGCCCAGGCCGTGCTCGAGCTGTGGCCCGGTTCGACGTTCGCCATCGGGCCCGCCATCCGCGACGGCTTCTACTACGACTTCGAGCTGCCCGACGGCCAGACCTTCAACGACGACGACCTCGAACGCATCGAGGCGAAGATGCGGGAGATCATCAAGGCCCGCCAGCCCTTCGTGCGGTCCGAGCTGCCCGCCGCCGAGGCCCTCGAACTGATGGAGGCCCACGGCTACAAGCGCGAGATCATCGAGAAGGTCACCGGCGGCGACGGCGACGCCGAGATGGCGGCCGAGGCCGCCGACGGCGACACGATCAGCTTCTACCGCAACACCGACGCCTTCGTCGACATGTGCGTCGGGCCCCACGTGCCCCACACCGGCCACCTCGGCCACTTCAAGCTGATGAGCGTCGCCGGCGCCTACTGGCGTGGCGACGAGAAGCGGCCGATGCTGCAGCGCATCTACGGCACGGCGTGGCCGACGAAGAAGGCGCTCAAGGAGCACCTCCACCGCCTCGAGGAGGCCGAGAAGCGCGACCATCGCAAGCTGGCCAAGGAGCTCGACCTGCTGTCGTTCCCGCCCGAGATCGGCGCCGGCCTCGCCCTGTGGCACCCCAAGGGCGCCACGGTGCGCAAGATCATGGAGGACTACTCCCGCCAGCGCCACGCCGATGGCGGCTACGAGTTCGTCTACACCCCCAACATCGCCAACGGGCGCCTGTTCGAGACGTCGGGCCACCTCGACTTCTACGCGGATGGCATGTACCCGCCCATGGAGATGGACAACGGCTCGTACTACCCGAAGCCGATGAACTGCCCGATGCACTGCCTGATCTTCCGCGACGGGCAGACCAGCTATCGCGACCTGCCGCGGCGGCTGTTCGAGCTCGGCACCGTCTACCGGTACGAGCGGGTCGGCACCCTGCACGGGCTGATGCGGATCCGGGGCTTCACCCAGGACGACAGCCACATCTACTGCACCGAGGACCAGCTGGCCGAGGAGATCGCCAGCCTGCTCGACTTCGTGATCTCGGTGCTCGAGGCGTTCGGGTTCACCGAGTTCAGCTTCAACCTGTCGACCAAGGACCCCGACAAGTTCGTCGGCTCCGACGAGATCTGGGAGCTCGCCACCGACGCCCTGCGCTCGGCGATCGACGCCCACGGCCTCGACTACGGCATCAAGGAGGGCGACGCCGCCTTCTACGGCCCGAAGATCGACATCGACGTCACCGACGCCATCGGCCGGTCGTGGCAACTGTCGACGATCCAGTGCGACTTCAACCTGCCCGAGCGCTTCGGCCTCGAGTACGTGGCCCCCGACGGCTCCCGCAAGCGGCCGATCATGCTGCACCGTGCCCTCTTCGGCTCGATCGAACGGTTCTTCGGCGTGCTTCTCGAGCACTTCGCCGGCAACTTCCCGGTCTGGCTCGCCCCCGTGCAGGTGCTGGTGCTGCCCGTCGCCGAGGATCACGCCGAGTACGCGTCGACCGTCGAGGCGACGCTGCGAGAGGCCGGCATCCGGGTCGAGACCGTCGAGGCCAACGATCCGCTCGGCAAGCGGATCCGCAACGGCAAGATGCAGAAGCTGCCCTACATCCTCGTGGTCGGCGGCGACGACGTCGCCAACGGCACGGTCGGGGTCAATCAGCGGGGGAGCGACGGTGCCGAACGCGACGTGCCCCTCGCCGACTTCGTGGCCCGCGTCGTCGACGAAGACGCCACCCGCGTCTGAGTCGCCGCGCCGCACACGGGCTACGACACGATGGACTTCCTCGACTCCGGCTGGCGGGTCGCCAACTGGCCCGACAAGGGCGGCGACGGCCTGCCGCACGCCAACCTGCCGCGCGAGGAGGGCAAGAGCCTGTTCGAGTCGCTCGAGCAGAGTGACCTGCCCGACGACCAGACCTACATCGTGTGGCGGGGCGAGCGGACCTTCGTGATCCTCAACGTCTTCCCCTACACGAGCGGCCACGTGATGGTGCTGCCCCGCGTCGCCACCCCGTCGCTGATCGACCTCGACGACGACGTCCACGACGAGCTGTGGCGCACGGTGCGGACCACGATGGGTGTGGTCAAGGCGGCGTTCCGGCCCCAGGGCATGAACGTGGGCATCAACGAGGGCGAGGCCGGGGGCGGATCGGTGCCCAGCCACCTCCACGTGCACGTGGTGCCGCGCTGGAACGCCGACACCAACTTCATGACGACGACGGCCGAGGCCCGAGTGCTGCCGATGAGTCTGCGCGACACCTGGCAGCGATTGCGCGACGCCTGGCCCGACGAGTGAACCCGGCCGAGCGTTAGCCTCTCAGTCGTGAGCGAGACCCCGACATCCTCTGGCGAGCCCGCCGGCGACGAGCTCCCCGACGACCTCCAGCCGGCCCTGGTCGACCCCGAGGACTACCTCTTCCCCAACAACAACCGGCGCCGGGTGCCGGGACTGATCTACCTCGCCTGCGCGGCCGGGCTGATCGCCCTCTACGTCGCCCGTGGCGAGGGTGTGTTCGTCAACCGCGGTCTCCTCCTCGCGGCCGGGATCCTCGCCGCCGTCGGGGTCTACTCCTTCGTGGCCGGGTGGAACCTCGACGTCGACGAACGCGACGCCCTCGTCGCGTCGATCAACGAACTCGGGTTCCCGGTCGGTCACGCGTCGGCCCAGATGGGCTGGCGCGGATTGCTGAGCCGTCCGACGTGGCGCATGCTCGTCTACTCGAACGAGAATCCGCCCACGAAGCGTGCGCTCGTGCTGGTCGACGGGGTCGACGGTCGTGTGGTCGACGCCATCGTCGAGGACAACCCCGAGGACTGGACCCAGTTCGACGACTGACGGGCGTCGGCCCGACCGCGACGATGTTTGTCGCGCAACTAGTAATGACCTCGGTCACAGTGCTAGGAACGGTGATCGAGGGGGACGCCCTCGGAGCGACCGGGGACCGTTGCTCCGAGGCACCACACACCCCCGAACCGTGAAGCCCGTTCGCAGCGACCGCTGCGGCGACGAAGGGGGACTCCCATGGGCACCTGGAACTACGCCGACATCTTCGAGGTCATCGCCGCGCAGGCGCCCGACCGGGAGGCGGTCGTGCACGGCGACGTCCGCCGCACCTGGGGCGACTTCGAGGCTCGGGCCAACGGCCTCGCTCGTCACCTGCTCGACGCCGGGCTACCTCGCCAGGCGGCGGTGGCCCAGTACCTCTACAACGGGCCAGAGTACCTCGAATCGATGTTCGCGGCCTTCAAGGGCGCGTTCGTCCCGGTCAACACCAACTACCGCTACACCGCCGACGAGCTCCGCTACCTGTGGGACAACGCCGACGCCGGCGCCGTCGTCTTCCACGGCTCGTTCGCCGACACGATCGACGCCATTCGCGGCGACCTGCCGGCGATCAAGACCTGGCTGTGGGTCGACGACGGCTCGGGACCCTGCCCCGACTGGGCGACCGACTACGAGGCGGCAGCGTCGATCGAGGCCGACCGGGTCGTGCCGCCGTGGGGCCGCAGCGGCGACGACCTCAACATGCTCTACACCGGCGGCACCACGGGGATGCCCAAGGGCGTGATGTGGCGCCAGGACGACCTCGTCGTCCGCTTGGGGGCGACCCTCGGCAAGGGGTTCGACGAGGACGGCACGATCGCCGGCCTCGACGGCGCCTTCGCCGAACCGGGCAGCCGCGGCATGCCGGCGTGCCCACTGATGCACGGCACCGGCGGGTTCACCGCCCTCACCACCCTCTGTGGCGGCGGCACCGTGGTCACCCTGCCGAGCCGCACCTTCGACGCCGCCGAGTTCCTCGACGTCGTGGAGGCCGAGGGGGTGCAGAGCACCGCGGTCGTCGGTGACGCCTTCGGCAAGCCGATCCTGCGGGCCCTCGACGCCCAGCCCGACCGCTGGGACCTCAGCTCGCTCGTCGCCATCGTCTCCTCCGGCGTGATGTTCAGCCAGGAGACCAAGGAGGGCCTGCTCGGGCACAACCCGACGATGCTGATCATGGACGCGTTCTCGTCCTCCGAGGCCCTCGGGATGGGGCAGTCGGTGTCGGGTGGGGGAGCGATGGCCAAGACCGCCAAGTTCGAACTCAGCCCCGACACGATCGTGATCGACGAGACCAACCGGCCCCTCGAACCGGGGTCGGAGGAGATCGGACGCCTGGCCGTCGGCGGACGCCAGCCCCTCGGCTACTACAAGGATCCCGAGAAGACGGCCCGCACGTTCCTCGAGATCGACGGCAAGCGCTACTCCTGCCCGGGCGACTACGCCACCATCGAGGCCGACGGCACGATCAACCTCCTCGGCCGCGGCTCGGTGTGCATCAACACCGGTGGCGAGAAGGTGTTCCCGGAGGAGGTCGAGGAGGTCCTCAAGACCCACCCCGCCGTCATCGACGCCGTGGCCGTCGGGGTGCCCGACGAGAAGTTCGGCGAGGCGGTGACCGCCGTGGTCGAGGCCGCCCCCGGCGTCGAGGTCGACGAGGCCGACGTGATCGCCCACGTGAAGCAGAAGCTCGCCAGCTACAAGGCGCCCAAGCGAGTCGTGGTGGTCTCCGGCATCGGGCGGGCCCCGAACGGCAAGGTCGACTACAAGCGCCTGCGAGCCGAGGCCGTCGACGCCCTGGCTCTCACCTGAGGGAGCTCGCGAGACCGTCGTTCGCGTGACGATCTGACGACAGGGGAACCGGCGGCCGGGTTCGAGCGTCGGAATCGGTATGGCCTCCCCCCATCCCGTTCCCGCGGCCGCCCGCCGGTTCCTCGTCGTCCTCGGTGTCGTCGCACTGCTCGCCGCCTGCAGCGGCGGCGGTGACGACGCCTCGACCGACCTCGTCGACGGCCCCGCCGACACCGCGGTGCCGACGGAGGACGCGTCGGCCGACAGCTCCTCGACGACCGACACCGCATCCGACGAGGCGTCATCCGAGGGCTCTGCGTCCGTGAGCTCTGCGTCCGACGACTCTGCACCCGAGGGGGCCACATCTGGGGACGCAGCCACGGACGATGACGGGGCCGAGGCCCCGACCGGCGCGTCGTTCGACGGCCTGGTGTGGACGGTCGTCGCCGTCGACTGGGACGACGAGCTCAACGTCCGAGCCGACCCCGACCCCGACGCCGAGATCGTCGCCACCCTCGATCCGTGGTCGCAGGCCTTCGTCGGCCGTGCCGACGTCGTCGAGGTCGACGGCGCTCGGTGGCGGGCGATCGAGACCGACGACGGCACCGAGGGATGGGTGAACGCCCGCTACATCGTGGCCCAGCCGAGCGAGCTCTCGGCGGCCGACGAGGCGATCCTCGCCGACGCCACCTCCGCCCTCGTCTACTGGGCGCTCGGCGTCGACGACCACGGGGCGGCGCCCCGGCTGGCCGATCGGGCGCTGTGGGTCGGTGGGATCGGTGTCTACGCCGACTTCCCGATCTGGAACTGGATCCCGGCCGCCCAGGCCGACGAGGCCGACGAGTGGACCAGCACCCGGACCTTCGACCTCGACGAGCCCGACCTGACCTGTGGTCGCGAATGTGAGCGCTCGATCGTGGAGTTCCTCCACTTCGATCGCCTCGGCGACGACTGGACCGTCGCCGTCGAGAGCGACCTCGACCCCGGCCGGAACGGGTTCACCGACGGCCCCTTCGCCAACGCCCCCGCCGGGTTCCATCGTGCGGTGATCGACAAGCCGGCGAGCGAGGGCACCGACGCCGACGGCAACCCGATGATCGAGCTCGACTGGCAGCGGATCCACGTCGTGCACGACTGGAGCACCGCGACCGACGGCGACCCCCGCCTGTTCCTGATCAACACCTGGGGCTGGACGCCGTGACGGTCGTCGGTTGCCGGCCCGATGCCCGTTCCGAGCCCGGCGACTCAGCCGGCGAGGCGGTCGATCAGGTCCTCGATGGCGTCGAGGGCCCCGATCTCGGTCCTGGCCAGCTCGGCGGCCAGTGCGGCCGGGGTGGTGGTGCCACCGCCGGCGACCCGCACCCCGCGGGTGAGTTCCTCGGCGCCGGCTCGTTCGATCCGGTCCGCCGCTCGTTCGGCGTCGGCCGCGAGGGCGTCGACGGACTGCGCCGGCGACGCGCCGGGGCCGGGCACGTCGAGGAAGTGACGCTCGTCGGGGTCGAGGGCGGGCGCCGCGATGACGGGGTCGTCGTGGTCGAGCGCCTTGCCGAGCTCGTTCTCCAGCAACGCCGCCGCCTGTGCGGCCTGTTCGAAGCGGGCTCGCAGCGACGGTTCGGCGCCGTCCGGCGCGTCGATCGACGCCATCACCGCCGAGTCGAGCGCCGCCCGCGACGCCAACCCGCCGAAGCGACGCCGCAGGGAGCGGAGGGTGATCACCAGATCACGAGGGGCGAGCTTGTCGAAACGATCGGCCACGCCGCGAAACCTAGCCTGCCGCCCCGCCGGTGCGCTCGCTGGTAGCCTGCGCCCCATGTTCGACGGCAGTCTTCGCAAACCCTTCGATGCGACGGTCGCCCCCATCGGTCGCGGCCTCCAGCGCATCGGTGTGTCGCCCGACATGATCACGGCGGTCGGCGTCGGCATGGCCGGCGCCTGCGCCGTGGCCATCGGCACCGGCAACTTCTTCACCGCCTTCGTGTTGCTCCTGGCCACCGGCCTCCCGGACGCCCTCGACGGCGCCGTCGCCAAGGCCGGCGGCACCGCCGGACCCCGCGGTGCCTACCTCGACTCGGTCTCCGACCGCCTGGCCGACGGCCTCCTCTTCGCCGGCGCCGGCTGGTACCTGGCCGGCACCGACGAGCCCCGCATGGCGATGCTGCCCTTCGCCCTCTACATCGCCGCCAGCCTCGTGTCCTACCAGCGGGCCAAGGCCGAGTCGCTCGGGTTCGAGGCCAAGGGCGGCCTGATGGAGCGAGCCGAGCGGTTCATCGCCATGGCGATCGGTCTCGCCTTCTCCTCGCTGTTCGTGCCGATCCTGTGGCTGATGCTGGTCCTGACCGGACTGACCGTCGTCACCCGCTTCGTCAAGGTGTGGACCCAGGCCACCGCCGCCCGACCGGGCCAGGCCGGCGACCTCGCCCGCACCCGCATCGCCCGCCGACAGGAGCGCATCAGCGCCCGGCAGGAGCGCAACCAGGAACTCCGCA
>JBPEXC010000096.1:0-5966 GCA_052032035.1 Acidimicrobiales bacterium
CACGACGATGTTTCGTTGGATGTCGGAGGTGCCGCTGTAGGCGAGGCCGCCGAGGGCGTCGCGCACCTCGGCCTCGACGCCGGCGGCGACCGTGTAGCCCTCGGCGCCGTGCAGGCGCACCGCGTCGACGGCCGACTCGACCGCCGATTCCGAGGCCTGCAGCTTGGCGAGGGCGGCGGCGAGGGTCACCGACTCGCCGCGGTCGTGGAGGATCGCCGCCTTGTAGACGAGCAGCCGCGAGGTCTCGTGGCGCAGCTTCATGTCGGCCAGCCGGTGACCCACGGCCTGGAAGGAGCCGATCGGACGGCCGAACTGCTGGCGGGAGCGCGCGCGCTCGATCGAGCGGTGCAGCAGCCGTTCGGTGGCCCCGAGCTGGCAGCCGTAGAGGAACGCCCGCTCGGCCTCGACCGCCGAGGTGAAGATCGACATGCCGGCGCCTCGACGACCGACGACGGCGTCGGCCGGCACCTCGACGTCGAACGAGATCGACCCGAACGGGCACGACTCGAGCCCGGCCTTGGGGACGACGTCGCCGACCGTCACCCCCGGCAGGTCGAGGGGGACCAGGAAGGCGGTGATGCCCCACGCGCCCTTCGCGGTGTCCTCGGTGGCGAACACGAGGGCGACGTCGGCGACGGGGCCGAGGGTCACCCAACACTTCTCGCCGCGCAGCCGGAAGCCGTCGGCGGTGCTGGTCGCGGTGGTGGCGATCGATGCGGCGTCGGACCCGGCGCCAGGTTCGGTCATGGCGAAGCAACCGAGCACCGACCCGTCGACCATGCCCTGGAGCCAACGCGCTCGCTGGGCGTCGGAGCCGGCCTCCTCGAGGGCGGTCTGGGTGGCGAACACCTGGCTGGCGAGGGCGAAGACGAAGCCGTTGTCGGCCGATCCGAGACCGAGCCCCTCGAAGCAGAGCAGCGCCTCGACGCTCGAACGTCCCTGCCCGCCCCAGCGGGGATCGACGCGCAGGCCGAGCAGGCCCAGGTCGGCGGCGCGCTGCCACCGTTCGCGGTCGAACGCCGGTCGCCGCTCGGCGAAGTGGTCGGCGGCGAGGGCTGCGACCTCGAGCTTGCGCGGGTGGTCGACGCGGAGCAGCGCGTCGAGCGCGCAGATCTCATCCATCCCGCGCTCACCCATCTCGCGCCTCACGCATCCCGCGCCTCACCCATCTGGCTCTCGTTCGCCTCTCGGTCCCGCAACGCGACCTCCTCCGACCACAGTCTTCCCCAGCCCTCGCCCCCGGACACGGGCAATCGCCCTCGGCCGGTGGCCCGTTCGACCCATCCCCGTGCCGCACCGCCGTGCTACCTTCCCGCACCCACGGGCTGACTCCCGCCGCTGCCGGCGTGCCCGCACCCTACGGGGTGGAGGTGTCGCCGTGCCGGGTCGGGCGCACGACGATGTCGGAGCACGACCGACGACCGCGCCCGGGGAGATGGCGATGCAATCGAGCCACCGAGCACAACCGAGCGGACCGGCACGGTCGACGTCGGAAGTGCCGCCGCTGGGCGAGTTGGCCGAACGAGCGGCGCGGCTCGATCCCGACCGACCGGCCCTGGTCGGCCTCGAGGCGACGCTCAGCCGACGCGAGTTCGCCGAGCGCGTCGACCGCGCAGCTCGCCTCCTGGTCGGCCGCGGACTCGAGCCCGGCGATCGCGTCGGCGTGGCCCACCACAAGGACCTCGACGCCTTCGTCGCCGTGCACGCCGTCCTCCGGGCCGGCGGCGTCGTCGTGCCGATCGACCCGATGGGCCCGGCCGCCACCCTCGTCCGCATCGCCGACGACGTCGCCATGGCCGGGCTGCTCCTCGGCGAGTTGGCGGCTCGCCGCTTCGCCGCGGTCGCCGACGACCTGCCCAGCGTGCGCAGCCCCCTGCGGATCGTCACCGACGGCGCCGGCCTCGGTGCGGGCTCGGGGCCGTCGGTCGAGCTTCCGGAGGTCGCCCTCGACGACGTCGCCTACGTGATCTTCACCTCGGGCTCGACCGGGATCCCCAAGGGGATCGTGCACACCCACCGCAGCGCCCTCGCCTACGCCGAGCGTGCCGGCGCCCACCTGCGAACCGACGACCGCGTCGCCGGCATGTCGCCGTTCCACTTCGACATGTCGACCCTCGAGCTCTACGCCGCGCCGCTGGTCGGCGCCACCGTGGTGGTGATGGGCGAGGCCCACACCCGCCTCCCGGCCAGCCTGACCGAGCGCAGCGAACGCGAGGGGGTCACCGTCTGGTACACGGTGCCGTCGCTCCTGGCCCAGGTGCTCGACCGCGGCAACCTCGACCAGCATCCCCTGGGGGCGCTGCGAAGCCTGTGGTTCGCCGGCGAGGTGATGGCCCCCGGCGTGCTCGACACCCTCCGGCGGCGTCTGCCGAGCACCGACTTCGTCAACGTCTACGGCCCGGCGGAGGTCAACGAGTGCACCCGTTGGACGGTGCCGTCCGACCATCCCGCCGACGAGCCGTGTCCGGTCGGGTCGCCGTGGGATGGGGTCGAACTCATCGCGGTCGACGACGACGACCGGCCCGTGGCCCCGGGCGTCGCCGGCGAGCTGTGGGTCTCGGCCCCGACCGTGATGCAGGGCTACTGGGGCCGCAGCCGCGGCGAGTCCGACCTCGTCGACCGGTCCGAGGGCCGGCCCGCGTGGTACCGGACCGGCGACCTCGTCACCATCGACGACTCGGGGGTCGTCCGATTCCTCGGCCGGCGCGACCATCAGGTCAAACTGCGGGGTGTGCGCATCGAACTCGAGTCGGTCGAAGCCGCCCTCACCGACGCACCCGGGGTGCGGCACGCCGTCGCCGTGGTCGCCGACGGCGCCGAGCAGCTCGACGCCGTGATCGTGCCGAGCTCGCCCGGCGAGCCGCCGACCGTGGCCGCGCTCCGCCGTTGGAGCGCCGCCCACCTGCCACCGGTGGCCGTGCCCCGCACCTTCACCTTCGTCGACACCCTGCCGTCGACGCCGACCGGCAAGATCGACCGTGGCGCCGTGCGCCGCAGCCGGCCCGCCGCGCCGGCACCCTCATCTCCAGGAGCCCCATGACCGACCTCGCCGCCCTCACCACCGATCTGCTCGCGCTGATCAACGACGAGCTGAGCCTCGACCCGACGATGCCGGTCGAGGCCGACACCGACCTCCTCCTCACCGGCCAGGTCGACTCGCTGGGCGTGGTCCAGATCGTCGCCTGGCTCGAGGACCGGCTCGGCATCGAGATCGACCCCGGCGACGTGGTGCTCGAGCACTTCCAGACCGTCGACGCCATGGTCGCCTACATCGACGGTCGCGCCGACTGACGCGCCCGGCCGGACCGTCGGACGACCTCAGCGGACCCAGCGGGCGACGGCGGTCTTGGTGCCGGCCGGGATCTCGGTGAAGCCGCCGTCGTGGATCTCGACCTCGGCGGCCGCGATCTCGGCGTGCCAGCCGGCGTCGCCGTCGGCCATCACCACCCGCAGCGGACGTCCGGCCCGATCCCACGATGCGCGGCGTTCGTCGTCGGCCCGCATCCACGCCCACTGGCCGGCGTGGGCTGCCTGCGCTGCCCGCTTGCCCCACGACATCTCGACCGCCGGGGTCAGCGTGACGAGGAGGGTGCCGACGACCGGCTCGTCGGCACCGTCCGCCACCGGCTCGGGCAGCGGGGTCGACTGGATCTGGAGTCGGGCGACCTCGACGGGCGGATCGTCGACCGGGCATGGCACGAAGGCCCGCACCTCGGCGCCGCGATGCGACACCGTCACCCCGTCCGCCGCCTGGGCCCGACGCCATGCCGCCCCTCGGGCCCGACGCACGATCTTGCGGATCCGTCGGCCGTTCCAGTGATCGACGGCCCCGGCCCAGGGCCCGTCGCCGTGGCTGCGCTCGTCGTCGAGCAGGCCGATCGTGGCGAGGATCGCCGCCTCCCACACGGCGTCGACCGCCGGCGGGTCGACCTTCTCGATCCGAGCGGCCAGCTGCAGCGCCCACGGGCGCTCCTCCAAGGATGGTGCGTCGCTCACCGGCGACCCGGGGCGACCACGACGCCGGAGCAGACAGCCATCCGGCCAGCGTAGGGGTCTACGGTGGCGGCGTGTCGCACATCGGCACCCTCAACGAGGGTTCGCTCCACCTCGCACTCAAACACCTCGTCGCCGAGCCCGGCGACGAGTTCGAGGTGCCGCTGCACGGCTTCGTGATCGACATCGTGCGGGCGGCCGAGACCCCCGACGAATGCCTGATCGAGATCCAGACCGGCGCCTTCGGCGCGATGGGCTCGAAGCTCGACCGCCTCCTCGACCACCATCGGATCCACCTGGTCCACCCGATCGCCGTCCGCACCACGCTGGAACGGCCCGGCGGCTACCGGCGCCGGTCGCCCCGTCGCCAGTCGCTCCACTCGTTGTTCGACGAGCTGGTCAGCGTGCCGACCCTCCTCGACCACCCGGGCCTGAGCCTCGAGGTGGTGCTGGTGGAGGCGACCAAGATCCAGGTCCCCGACGCCCGGGCACGCCGCGGTCGGGGTGGCTGGCGGACGGTCGATCGTCGGCTCGACACCGTCGTCGAACGGCGCACCTTCGAGACCCTCGACGACATCGCCGACCTCCTCCCGGCCGACCTGCCGTCGCCGTTCACCACGGCGGATGTGGCCGAACGGGCGCCGATGCCCCGCGACCTGGCCCAGAAGGCGTGCTACTGCCTGCGCGCCACCGGGCACCTGGTCGAGACCGGCCGGACACGAGCCGGCGTCACCTACCGACGGGCCCCCGCGCCGGGCCGCTGAGACCGGCCGGCGACGGCGTCGGTCACTCGCTGATGATGACGGGCGTGCCCACCTCGATCAGCTCGGCCAACCGAGTGATCAGGTCGTTCGGCAAGCGGACACAACCGAGCGAGGCGGCCGCTCCCATCAGGTCGGGCCGGACCGTGCCGTGCAGGGCGACGACGGCGGCGCCGCCGTTGATCTGATCGATCGCCTCGCTGTAGGCCGACAGCGCCAGCACCCAGGGCCCGTAGACCGAGTCGGGATACCAGGGGAACTCGTCACGCAGGTAGAAGCGGCCGGTCGGTGTGGGCGTGCCGGAGGCGCCGACCGTCACCGACTCGTCCATGACGACCTCGCCCCCGTCGGTGACCACCAGGCGCCGGTCCGACAGGTCGACCTCGACCCGGGTGGTGACCTCCTGCACGGTCACCGCGTCGACGGGGATCCACCCGGTGGTGCCGTTGGGCCGCACCGGGACCTGGACGCGGTACCAGTCGCCGTAGCGGCCGATCACGCCGAAGTGGCGCGGTCCACCGAACTCGGTCGGTGCGGTGAGCTGCCACGCCGGTTCCGCCGCCGGGTCGGGGAGTTCCCACACCTCGACGACGCCCTCGGTCACGTGGGCGGTGGCGACGATCGCGCCCGACCGGTCGAGGACGGCGCCGACATCCGGCTCCGGCACCGTCTCGGCGTCGATCTGGTCGCCGCCGAGGACCGGCAACGCTGTGTCGGTACTGCTGGCGTCGGTACCGCTCGCAGCAGCACTGCGCTCGCCGGGGCTGCCGGAGTCGGACGCACCCACCGTGTCACCGGCCAGGCCGGCGAGCAGATGGTCCGGACCGATGCCGAGCGCTCCCGACGATGCGGCCGGCGCCTGCACGGTGTCGGACAGCACAGTGTCGGACAGCACGGTGGCAGGGAGCACCGTCGGGGTCGGTGCGGCGTCGTTCGGCTGGCCCGCGCCGGTGTTCGCGACCACGATGAGCGCCATGACGAGGAGGAAGGTGAGGCGGTGCTGCATCCGGTTCGCTCCTCGTTCGACGACGTGGTGGGAGGGTGGCCCGACCCTCCTGCCGGGTCGGCACCAGCCGGCGAGCTTAGGGGCTCGGGCCGGAGGGTGGGACGGCGGCGACAGGTCGTTCTCCTCACCATCGGCCGAGCCGACCCCACCGTGAGGACGGAGATCCGCGATGTCGACACCCGACCAGACGCCCGACGGCCTGTCCG
>JBPEXC010000097.1:0-7434 GCA_052032035.1 Acidimicrobiales bacterium
TGCCGCAGCGGTGCTCGACGAGCTCTGCACCGACGATGACAGCGACGTGCGGGTGGCCGCCATCGAAGGCCTCGCTCGCATGGAGTCCCAGGCATCGGTCGCCACGATCGGGCGTGCCCTCGGCGATCGATCCTGGATGGTTCGCCGCGCCGCCGGCCTCGCCCTCGACCGACTGGGTGCCCCGGGTCGCCTGATCCTGCGCGGCCACCTGCACGCGTCGGACCCGTTCGCCCGCGACATGGCCCGACAGGTGCTCGACGCCATCGCGGCTCGCGAGGGCGTGTCGCTCATCCCGCCGGTCGAGGACCCGCTGATCGACATGGAGGCCCTCGTCCGGGCGGCCGAGGAGGCCATCCACGCCGACGACGAAGCCGCCGCAGCCAATGCCGCGACCCCCGATGCTGCGGTTGCCGATGCCCCTGCGACCGCCGATGCCGCCGCTGGTGTCGCCGGCCGGTCGACCGAGCGATCGCTCCTGGCCGTCGCCGACGCTCCCACCGCGTCGGCCCCGGTCCTCGAGTTCGACGACGCGGCGCTCGAAGCCTTGCTGGGCGGCCCCGGAGGTGGCTCGTGATCGACCTGTTGTTCGACTCGATCGCCGACATCGCGTCGGCCTGGGTGGTCGGGGTCACGATCCTGCAGCTGACGATGGTGATCTCGGCGATGGTCGAGCTGCGTCGACTCCGTCAGCGCGACCGTCACCAGGTGTGGCGTCGCGTGGTCGGGTCGCCCCTGGCGCCGCGGATCTCGGTCCTCGTGCCCGCCTACAACGAGGAGGTGACCGTCTGCGAGACGGTCACCGGCCTGCTCGCCATGTCCTACCCGAACCTCGAGATCGTGGTGATCAACGACGGCTCGCCCGACAACACGGTGCAGGTGCTGATCGATCGCTTCGACCTGCGGGCGGTCCACCCCGTCTACCAGCGGGTGATCGAGACGGCCGACGTGAAGAGCCTCTACCGGTCCTCCCAGGAGCCCCGCCTGGTCCTGATCGACAAGTTCAACGGCGGCAAGGCCGACTCCCTCAACGCCGGCGTCAACGTCGCCACCGGCGACCTGGTGTGCGCCATCGACGCCGACACCCTCGTGGCCCCCGATGCCCTCCAGCAGCTGGTCGCCCCCTTCGTCACCGACCCGAACGTCGTCGCCGTCGGCGGCACCGTGCGACTCACCAACGACTCGCCGGTGCGGGCGGCTCGGGTGACCGAACTCGTGGTGCCCAAGAAGCCGCTCCCGGCGCTCCAGGCCGTCGAGTACGTGCGGGCCTTCATCGTCGGTCGGCTCGGCTGGAACCCGCTCGGGGGCAACCTGATCATCTCGGGCGCCTTCGGTGTGTTCAGCCGGGAGAAGGTGCTCGCCGCCGGCGGCTACGAGCACTCCTCGATCGGGGAGGACATGGAGCTGATCGTCCGCCTCCGACGACGCGGCTACGAGGAGGGCGAGAACGCCCGGGTCGAGTTCCTTCCCGACCCCGTCGCCTGGACCGAGGCGCCCGAGGAGGCTCGGGTGCTGGCCCGTCAGCGCAACCGCTGGCAGCGCGGCCTGATGGACGTGCTGTTGCGGCACAAGACGATGATCTTCAACCCGAAGTACAAGTCGGCCGGGCTGCTGTCGATGCCGTTCTTCTTCGTCGTCGAGTTCCTCTCGCCGATCGTCGAGGCGATCAGCCTGTCGCTGCTGCTCGTCGGCCTCCTCGCCGGGCTGGTCGACCCCGCGTCGCTGTGGGTCCTCGGCGCCGCCTACGGCTTCGGCACCGCCGTCACCCTGCTCACGCTGTGGTTCGACGACGTGGCCTTCCACAGCTATCCCCGGTTCTCGTTCCGGCTGAAGCTCGCCGCCTACGCGATGGTCGAGCAGGTGGTCTACCGGCAGATGACGATCGTCTGGCGGCTGTGGGGCATCCGGCTCTTCCTCCAGGGTCGCACCGAGTGGGGCCAGCAGGTCCGCAAGGGCTTCACCACCTCCTAGCGTCCGAGGACCTCGACGGTCCCCGTCGCCAGCGCAGCCACGACGTCGAGGGCGTCGGCGGCGTCGCACACGACGGTCAGCCCGTCGTCGCCGATCGCCACGACGGTCGCCTCCGCCACCACTCGGGCCTCGGCGACGAGCCAATCGTCGCTCAGCGTCACCGCCACCAGCTCCACCCGCTGACCGGCGGCGACGAGCGGTGGCGCGAGCGGCAGCGGGAGGGTCAGGGTCCGCTCGTCGGCCGTCGGTGCCAGCGGCACCGGGTCGGCTGCCGCCTCGCCGCCGACATCGTCCGCGCCAGCACTGTCGTCACCTGAACTGTCACCAGGTCCGTGGGCGGCGGCGCCGGCGGGTGTCGTGTCGGACCTCGGGGGTTGCTCGGCGGGCGCGAGCGTCGATCGGGCGCCGTGGACGACGGCGGCGGCGGCGAGCGCGACGGCGACGACCCGTCGGGTGCCGTGGCGTCGCCGGAATCGGGTCATCCGTCGGATCGCCGAGCGGCGCCGGGTCGGGTCGGGGCGCGTCGGAGGAGCGCCCTCGGGGGGTGTGGGCATGCGGTCTCCCGCGTGGAGTCAGTCGCTGGAGGAGCTGCTCGTGGAGGCGCTCGAGCCGGACGTGGACGATCCGGAGGTGGACGAGGTCGAGGAACCGGACCCCGTCGAGTCGGACGAGGACGTGCTCGTCGAGTCGCTGCTCTTGGTCTCGCCGCTCGAGCTGTCGCTCGTGGTCGAGGTGTTCGACGAACTCTTCGAGCCGCCCTTGCGAGCGTCGTTCTTGTAGAACCCCTGGCCCTTGAAGGCGATACCGACCGGGCTGAACACCTTCTTCAGCTGGTGCTCGTGGTCGTCACCCGGCCACACGGTGAGGGTGTCGTCCTTGATCGACTGCTCGATCTCGAACCGTTCGTCGCACTCGGTGCACTTGTATTCGTAGGTGGGCATGGTGGCTGCTGCTCCTGGGCGTCGTGGTCCTGAACCGACGCCGACCGGCGGTCGATGCTAGCGGCCGAGGGGCTCGACGAGCGACGCCCAGCCGCTCGGCTACTCGACGACGTGGTCGCCCGGTTCCTCGAAGCGGAGGTGTTCGGTCTCGAGCCGTTCGAAGGCGAAGCCGCGGATGGCGATCTCCTCGGGAGCATCGGCGGGGGCCGGCACCGCTCGCCAGCCCTCGTTGCGGACCCGCAGGCCCCGCACGGTGACGGTCGCGCCGGCCACCGTGTCGATCACCAGGGCACCGTCGAGGTCGAGGCCGTCGATGACGACCTCCCCGTCGCCTCGGATCACCAGGCACGAGCGGTCGCTGATCGTGATGCCGCGGAGCCGTTCCTCGACCTCCGCCCGTGGGGTCGTCGTGCGCGGCGACAGGCTGACGACGGGGAACAGGTCGAGCTCGATGCCGGCGAACGTCTGCGGCTCGCCCTCGGCGACCTCGGCCCCGGCCAGCCGGAGCAGCTTGCGGTGCAGCGCGAACAGTTCGGCCTCGCCGGTGCTCGCGCTCGCCGCCGGCACGCCCTTGGCTGCGAGCGCGGTGGCGTCGGCCAGGTTGTTCTTCACCGTCGAGAAGCACATGTCCCGCTCGAACTGGGTGAACCCGACCAGGGCGTCGGCCGGCAGGAGCTTGGGGTAGTCCTGCATCATGCACTCGAGCCGGGTCGGCTTCTTGAACGTCTCCTTGGCGGCGTCGGCGTACTTCGGGTTGACGAACTCGGGGATGCCGCCCTCGGTGCGGGCGAGGGTGTCGACGTACGGGGCGAGGGCCATCACCAGCACGTTGGTGTTGCCGGGGTAGGGCGAGTAGCCGGTGTCGTCGGCGACGTCGCCGTCGGGGTGGCCACTGGCCCGGAGCAGCGGATCGAGCTGGTTGTACTCGACGTTGATGGTCAGGGTGCGCGTCTCGCTCTCGAGCCGCACGATGCCGCCGGCCGCCTCGCCGGCGGTGCGCGGGACGACCATCGAGTTGACCTGGTAGCCCTCGGTGTGGCTCACCCCGATCATGGCGGGCAGGGCGTGGAACACGAGCCCGTTGGTGTCCTGGAAGAACACGACGTGTTCGTAGCCGCCGGCCAGCCAGGTGGTGGCGAGCCCGCTCTGGTGGAGGAGGGCGTGGACGTCGCCGTGTCCGTGGGGCTTGGTCTCGATGGCGTAGGGATCGTCGGCGTCCTGGGCGAACCGGGCTGCGTTGTCGCACAGGCTCGGCACCTTCTCCTGCTTGACGACGGTGAGCTGTCCCGGGGCGAGGCCGAAGTCGTCGTTGGCCTCGAGCAGGGCGCGGGTCGGTTCGTCGGTGTCGCCCGAGGTCATGATCGCCAGCGGGATCGTTCGGTCCTCGCCGGTGAGGGCGTTCGCTCGTGCCTGGAGGGCGAGGAGGTGGGCGACGTAGCGGCCGATGAAGGTGGTGCCGCTCGCCGTCTCGGACGGGAGCGCGATCTTGATGCCGCCGTAGCCGAGGCGTTCCCCCAGGCCCCCGGCGACGAGTACGAAGGCGGTGCGGGTCGCCTGGGCCACGCCGGCGGCCTCGGCGGCGTCGAACTCGGGGGAGGCGAAGGCGAGCCGTTCCCCGGTGGGGACGACCGGGGTGAACCCGTCGTAGGGATTGTCGCCGGCCCGACTCTTCGCGAGGAGATCGCGGGCGTTGGCGACGTAGGTGGCGAGACCGCCCGGGTACTGGGCGTCGAGGGCGCGGAGCTGTGCGAGCTGTCGGGCCTTGTCGGCATCGGCCTCGCCGGGCGGCGGCCAGTGGGCGAACAGGTGGGCCTGTCCGAGGTCGACGGCCTGGCGCAGGATGGCGCGATCGTCGTCGCTCAGCGACGTGGCGTGGCCGTCGACGTCGAAGCCGTCGGCGGTCGGTCCGGGGGTTGCAGTCACAGCGGCGACCTCGTGGGGGTGGGGGCGTCGGGCGTCGTTCCCATCGGCAGCGATGGCACTCCGTGGAGGGTCGCAACCGTACGGCGCTGACTAGCGTGGGACCATGATCCCCCTCGAAGACGCCCAGGCCCGCGTCGCCGCCGCGATCGTCCCCCTCGACATCGTGGAGGTCCCGATCGGGGAGGCCGCAGGCCGGATCCTGGCCGAGGCCGTCACCGCCCAGGCCCCGATCCCACCGTTCGACAACACGGCGATGGACGGGTTCGCGGTGCGAGCGGCCGACACCGTCGGCGCATCCGAGGAGACGCCGGTGCGGTTGCCGATCGCGGCCACCGTCGCCGCCGGTGCCGTCGCCCCTCGCCCGCTCCAGGCCGGCGAGGCGATGCGTATCATGACGGGCGCCCCGATCCCCGACGGCGCCGACGCCGTGGTGATGGTCGAGCTGACCCGGGCCGACGGCGACGAGGTCGACGTGGTGGCCGAGGTGCCGGTCGGCAATCACATCCGCCCGACGGGCGACGACCTGCCCGCCGACGCCGTCGTCTACGAGCCGGGGGAGCTGCTCACGGCCGCCCACCTCGGGGTGCTCGCCTCGGTGGGCCGGGCCACCGTCGCCGTGCACCGTCGGCCCCGGGTCGGCGTGTTCTCCACCGGCGACGAGCTCGTCCCGCCGGGCCGACCGCTCGGACCCGGACAGATCCACGACTCGAACCGCTACAGCCTGCTCCAGCTCGTGGCCGAGGCCGGCGCCGAACCCGTCGACCTCGGGCTCCTGCCCGACGACGAGGCGGCGATCGAGGCGGCGCTGCGCTCAGCGATCGAGACCCCCGACGGCGCCCCCGTCGACGCCCTGGTCACGTCCGGCGGGGTGAGCATGGGCGACTTCGACTTCGTGAAGGCGATCCTGCAGCGTCTCGGCGACCTCAACTGGATGCAGGTGGCGATCCGACCGGCGAAGCCGCTGGCGTTCGGCACCCTGCTCGGCGTGCCGATCTTCGGGCTTCCCGGCAACCCGGTCAGCTCGATGGTGAGCTTCGAGCTGTTCGCCGGACCCGCGATCCGCACGATGCTCGGCCACCGCCGGCCCCAGCGCCGAGCGCAGTGGGCGATCGCGGACGAGACGTTCGGCCGTCGGCCCGACGGCAAGACCCACTTCGTGCGGGTCGTCGCCCGGTCCGAGAGCGACGGCGCCCTCCACGTCCGGTCGGCCGGCGGGCAGGGGTCGCACCAGCTGAGCGCCATGGCCCGGGCCAACGCCCTGGCCGTGCTCGACGACGGCTCGGGCGTGCAGCTCGGCGGCAAGGTCAAGGTGTTGGTGTTGCGCTGAGCGCCCGCTCGGCGAGCACGGTCTCCCGGGTCGGCACCCGCCACGCCACGTAGGCGGCGCCGATCAGGCCGAGGGCGAGTAGGGCGGCGCCCGGCCACCAGCGGTCGGCGTACCACGGCTGCCACATCACGACCGACGAGACCGTGATCGCCGTCCACATCATCGCGATGGCGACGACCTTGGTCCGTCGGGGCATGCCGAGGCCGTCACGGGCCTCGGTCACCAGCCGACCGACGCCGGGCAGGTCGAGCACCCACTGCTCGAATCGGGAGCTGGCCTTGCCGAAGCACCAGGCCGCGATCAGGAAGAAGACCGTGGTCGGCAGGCCGGGGAGCACGAGGCCGATGCCGCCGACGCCGACGGCCACGAAGCCGGCGGCGGTCCACAACGCCCGGGCCACACGGCCGGGACCGGCGGCCGGGGGAGCGGTGACCTCGGGGGCGTCCACGGATGTGAATCTAGCCGAACATCGGCCGACGGGACCGGGCCCGAAGGCCTTTGGTACGGTGGCGTGATCATGGCGAGGCAGCTCATCGACACGTTCGGGCGGGTGCACACCGACCTGCGGATCTCGGTCACCGACCGGTGCAATTTCCGCTGCACCTACTGCATGCCCGCAGAGGGGCTCGAGTGGCTCGGGCGCGACGAGATCCTCAGCTTCGAGGAGATCACCCTGATCGTGCGATTGCTCGCCGAGGAGGCCGGGCTCCGCTCGGTGCGCCTCACCGGCGGCGAGCCGACGGTGCGGGCCCGACTGGCATCCCTCGTCGAGATGCTGGCCGCGATCCGCACGCCGGAGGGCGACGCGCTCGAGCTGTCGATGACCACGAACGGCGCCACCCTCCGCCTCGTCGCCGACGATCTGCGTCGGGCGGGCCTCCAGCGGCTGAACATCAGCCTCGACACCCTCGATCGGGAGCGGTTCGTCGAGCTGACCCGTCGCGACGAACTCGACAAGGTGCTCGACGGCATCGACGCCGCCACCGCCGCCGGCTTCGACCCGGTGAAGGTCAACGTCGTGTTGATGCGCGGCGTCAACGACGACGAGATCGTCGACTTCCTGCGGCTCGGCCGGGAACGCAACGTGGCCGTGCGCTTCATCGAGTTCATGCCCCTCGACGCCCAGGACGACTGGAGCAACGACCGGGTCGTGTCCGCCACCGAGATCCTCGAGCGGGCGGGGGAACACTTCGAGTTCGCCCCGATCGAGCGGGGTTCGTCGCCGGCGGAACGGTTCCGCTACACCGACGCCGACGCGCCCGAGGGGGCCGGCGG
>JBPEXC010000098.1:0-11548 GCA_052032035.1 Acidimicrobiales bacterium
CGACGGCCACCTCGATGCGCTCGAGGCGGCCGTCGAGGACCGGCGGCAGCAGTTGGTGGGCTGAACGGTTGTCGGCGAGGGTTCAGGCGATCCAGGCGCCGAAGCCGCCGAGGAGGTCCGACACGTCGTTGAAGCCCTTCGACCGCAAGACCGACGCGGCCACCGAGCTGCGGTAGCCGCCGGCGCAGAACACCACGGTCGGCCGCTCGGGGTCGAGCTCGTCGACCCGGCCGGGGAGCTGCCCCACCGGCAGGAGCGACGCTCCCTCGATGGTGCCCGACACGACCTCGCCGGCGTTGCGGATGTCGACGAGCTGCAGGTCAGGCAGGTCGGCCATCCGACGCTTCAGCTCGGCGACGGTGAGGCGGGACGCCTTGCCGACCCGGTCGGGATGGTCGGCCATGACGGTCAGCGGCTGCTCGAGGAAGCCGACCACCCGGTCGAACCCGATCCGGCCGAGTCGGTTCTTCGCCTCACGCTCGAAGCCGGGCTCGACGACGAGGACGATGTCGACGTCGGACGGGATCACCGACCCGGCGTACTCGGCGTAGCGGCCGGCGAGCCCGACGTTGACCGACCCGACCAGGTGGCCACGGGCGAACTCCTCGGCGTCGCGACCGTCGACCACCATCGCTCCGGCGGCGACCGCCGCGTCGAGGCCGGCCAGGTCGAGGGCGGCGGGGGTCTCGTGCTCGTCGAGCAGCTCGCGGTCCTTGCGGTTGAGCACGGCGTCGTAGACGAAGTACTCCGGCGCCGGCGGCTGCCCCTCGGTCACCAGGTCGATGAAGGTCTTCTTGTCCGGGGCGAGCAGGGCGTAGTTGTCGGCCTTCTGCTCCCCGATCGTCGAGACCGTGTCGGTCGACAGGTTCTTGCCGCACGCCGAGCCGGCGCCGTGGGCCGGGTAGACGCGGGTGGCGTCGGGCAACGGCATCAGCTTGGTGTGGAGGCTGTCGTAGAGCTTGTCGGCCAACTCGTCGCGGGTGAACCCGATCGACGCCAACAGGTCGGGTCGGCCGACGTCACCGATGAACAGGGTGTCGCCGGTGAGCACGCCGTAGGGGGCCGCGTCGGGCGACGGGGAGACGACGATGCTCAGCGACTCCGGGGTGTGACCCGGGGTGTGGAGGAACTCGAGTTCGACCGTGCCGAGGGAGTGACGCTCGCCGTCGGCCACGCCGCGGGACGGGAACTCGGTCTCGGCGACCGACGAGAACACGATGTCGGCGCCGGTGGCCTCGGCCAGCTCGAGGTGCCCCGAGAGGAAGTCGGCGTGGAAGTGGGTCTCGATCACGAGCTCGATGGTGAACCCGTGGGCCTTGGCGGCGTCGAGATACATCTCGATGTCGCGCTGGGGATCGATGACCACGGCGCGCCCGGTCGTGGTGTCGCCCACGAGGTAGGACGCCAAGCTGAGACAGTCGAGGTAGAACTGCTCGATCACCAGGTGATCGGTGGTGACGCGGTCGGTGGTGGTGGCCTGGCTCATGACGATCCTCCTTGGTCGTAGGCCAACATGCCGCCGGCCAGGTTCACCACGTCGGTGAACCCGTTGGCGGTCAGGTACTTCGCTGCGGTGGTGGAGCGGTTGCCGCTCCGACAGAGCACGACGACCCGGCGGCCGGGGTCGAGCTCGCCGACCCGGTCGCCGAGGCTGCCGAGTGGGATGTTGACGAACCCGTCGATCGAGCCGCCGGCGACCTCGTCGGGTTCGCGCACGTCGATGCACTGGGTGTCGGCGTCGACGATCGCGGCGACGTCGGCGACCGGGTGGTCTCGGTGGGCGACGGCGTTCATCGTCCGACCCCCTGCGGCGTCGAGGGAGCCTGCAGGTCGCGCAGCACCCCGGCGATGTCGCACGAGTCGGTGCGGTTGTAGGGCAGCTTCGAGAGCAGCTGGGCCATCGCGCACGTGTCGGTGACGGCCGAGAACACCAGGCCGCTCGCCACGCCGCCCGCGAGCCACTTCGCCTTCGGGAAGAAGATCGAGGTGAGGATGCCGACCAGCGAGATCGAGCCGGCGGTGAACCGCACCTGGCGGTCCATCGCCCAGCGGCGGTTGGCCGACCGCAGCACGTCGCCGCCGGCGGCCTCCCAGGCGTTCATGCCGCCCTCGAGGATGTGGACGGTCTCCTTGCCCTGGCCCCGCAGGGCGCCGTGGGCCTTGGTGGCCCGGCCGCCGCTCTGACAGACCAGCACGACCGGGTGGTCGACGTCGGCCAGGTCGGCGGCGTGCTCGCCCAGGGTCTCGAGCGGCACGTTGTAGGAACCGGGGATGTGGACGGTCTCGAACTCGCCGCCCGAGCGGACGTCGAGCACCCGCAGGTCGGGCTCCTCGGCGAGCATCCGACGGAAGTCCGACACGTCGATCACGTCCGCGATCGAACTGGCGGAGGGGGTCGTGGTGGTCGTCATGGGGTGGTCTCCTGGAGGGTGAGGGAGGCGGGAAGGTCGAGCTCCCGAGCGGGGAGCGAGTCGTCGATCCCGGCCCGGCGTTGGTCGGCGGGGCCGGGCCGGCAGGCGGCGATCGCCTGCACGGCATCGTGGGTGGAGGTGTGGACCCGGGTCTCGAGGCGATCCCAGAGTCCGGAGCGTCGGAGCACGTCGCGCACGGGGCCCTTCATGTCGCACAGGTGGAGGGCGATGCCCATCGACTCGAGCTCGTCGGCGAGGTCGAGCAACATGTCCGAGCCGGTGGCGTCGAGGTCGTTGATGCCCGACCCGTCGAGCACGAGCGCCCACCGGGGCACGTCGGACGATCCGCCCGACCGGGCCCGGGGTGGGCCGGCCTGGAGGGCGGCGGCGTGGTCGAGCACGAGGCGCTTCACGCTGACGGCGTTGACGAAGCTGAGGGCTGCGTCGATGCGGACGACGCGCACCCCGTCGCAGCACTCGACCTCGGGGAAGCGGTTGACGTTGCGGTAGCTGGTGGTGCCCTCGACACGGCCGAGCACGGCGCTGTGAGGCGTCGACATCCGGGCGAACACGACGAGCACCGACATCGCCACCGCCACACCGATCCCGAGTTCGATGCCGAGCACGAGGGTGGCCACGAAGGCGGTGCCCAGGCTCCACAGGTCGGAGCGCTTCACCGTGGCGATGTGGCGCATCTCGGCCACGTCGACCAGGCCGGTGACGGCGACGATGATGATGGCGCCGAGCGCGGCGTTGGGCAGGGAGCTGAACAGCGGCGTGAGGAACGCCAACGTGGCGAGCACGATCGTGGCGGTGACGAGCGAGGCCAGGGGCGTGCGGGCGCCGGCGGTGTCGTTGACGGCGGTGCGGGAGAAGCCGCCGGTGACCGGGTAGCCGCCGAACACCCCGGCCGCGACGTTGGCGGCGCCAAGCCCCACCAACTCGGTGTTGGCGTGGACCTCGTAGCGGTGCCGGCGGGCGTAGACCTTCGCCACGGCGATCGACTCCATGAAGCCGACGAGGGTGATCACCAGCGCGGTCGGCAGGAGCTTGCCGGCGAGCTCGAGGGTGGAGGAGCCGTCGTCGAGGCCACCGAAGGGGAGGGCGAAGGCGGGAAGGGAGTCGGGGATCTCGCCGACGGTCTTCACGCCCTCGTCGTCGAGGCCGAACAGCCGCACGGCGAGGGTGGCGCCGACGACGACGACCAGGGCGCCGGGCACGCGCGGGGCCCACCGCTTCAGGGCGAGCAGGGTGACGACGGAGCCGACCCCGACCGCGAGGGTGGGCAGGTGGGTGGCGTCGAGGGCCGCCGCCACGTCGCGGACGCTGTCGGCGAAGTGCTCGGAGCGGGGCACCGAGATGCCGAGCAGGTGCTTGGCCTGGCTGAACCCGATGATCAGGGCGGCCGCCGCGGTGAAGCCGACGAGCACGGCGTGGGACAGGAAGTTGACCACGAAGCCGAGCCGGCCCAGCCCCAGGACCAGGTGGATCCCGCCGACGAGGAGCGCCAGGAGGGCCGCCGCCTCGAGGTAGGCGGCGGTGCCGTCCTCGACGAGCGGGGCGAGGCCGGCGGCGGTGAGGAGGGAGACGATCGCGACCGGACCGACCGCCAGCTGCCGGGAGCTGCCGAACAGGGCGTAGACGACCACCGGCACGACCGAGGCGTAGAGGCCGACCTCGGGCGGGAGGCCCGCCAGGAGGGCGTACGCCATCGCCTGGGGCACCAGCATCGCCCCGACCGTCAGCCCCGCGGCGAGGTCGCTGCGCAGGTCACGTCGGTCGTAGTTCGACGCCCACGTGGCGATCGGCAGACCCTTCACTCGATCCATAAGAACGAATATACGTACATTTTGTCCGGTCGTCAACCGCCGCTCGACCTCCGATCAACCACCGCGGACGGGCACGACGGTGACGGGCACCGGGGCGGCGTGGACCACCTTGTCGGCGACGCTGCCGAGCAGCCACCTCCCCACCCCGGTGCGACCATGGCTGGCCATCACCACCAGCTCTGCGTCGACCTCGTCGATCGCCCACAGCACGCCGGACGCCGGGGTGTCGTGCTCGGTCACGAGCGCGGCGACCTCGAGATCGGGCGCCAGTCGGGCCATCGTGTCGGCGATGCGGTGGGCGGCGGCCGTCGCCGCCCCGGCATCGAGCGTCTCGGCGTCCTCTTCGAGCAGGGCTCGCTCGGGCAGGTTGAGGTTGACCATCACCACCAGGCGGGCGCCGTGGGCCCGAGCGGCGGCGGCAGCGTGGCGCAGGCCGACCTCGGCGTGCTCGGAGAAGTCGGTCGGGGCCAGCACGACACGGGGTTCGGTGCGGAGCATCGCATCTCCTTTCGACGGGCATCCATCGATGCGATCCGATCGTCCGTCGGCGGCGCTCCCGGCGCTAGGGCACCAGGTCCCGACCACCGATCTCGTCGGGCACCAGCCGCAGCCAGTGCCCGTGGCGACCCTCGACCCACGGATCGGGGTGGGCGGCCCACGCCGCCTCCAGGCGGTCGGCGTCGCGCACCACCTCGAGGCGTCCGTGCACGACCACGCTCCAACCGCTGCGGGCATCCAGGTCGAGGTGATCGATCTCGAGACAGGCGACCGCGCCTCGGCGGGCCGCGTCGACCTTCGGACCGTCCAGGCTGCGGATCACCACGTCCCCGGCGCCGAGCGTCGAGGCCGCGAGCGGGCCGGTCAACATCGCGTAGTGGACGGGCACGACCACCGGCGCCCCGTCGGGCCGCTGGTAGCCGAGGCGGCCGATCTCCCCGCCCGCCAACCGTTCGAGGGCGACGGCCGTCGACGTCACCCCGACCTCGGCGCCCCGCTCCCCCGACCGGGCCTCGACCCGTGCTGCCTCGACCCGTGCCGCGTCCTCGGGGTCCGACGAACCGGTCGACCCGGGGACGACCAGCACCGCCACGCCGGTCCGGCCGGCGACGTCGACCAGGGCCCGATGCCGCAGGTCGTCGGACGACACGACGAGCGCCGTGGCGCCGTGGGTCCGGGCGACGAGGAGTTCGGGGCGTTCGCCGTCGGCGTGGAGACGGTCGACGTCGACGGCGAGGTCCATCGCTCGCAGGTGGCGAGCGGCGATCTCGACCGGATGATCGAAGCGCCGATCGGCGTCGGCGACCAGACGGATCGGGACGTCGAGGGCCACGGCCCACGCCGCCGCCATCGCCATGCGCCGCCAGGGCGGCCGCGGTCCGTCGACCGCCAGCACGAGCGGGCCGGCGGCCAGCCGACGGGCCCCCTGCAGCACGGGCACGAGGAAGGTCGGTGCCGCGGTCGACTCCGCCAAGCGCCGACCGACCGTGCCGGCCCCGGCGACGACGAGCGGCCGGTCGAGGTCGGCGACGTGCAGCCCCACCTCGATCGGGAACTGCGGCGCATCGAGGAGGACCATCGGCTCGGCCTCGATCCCCACCCCGTCGAGCTGCAGCTCGAGGTAGGGCCGTTGCGACGGGTCGTCGGCCACGAACTGGATGCTGGCGTCGAACCACGACGCCAGCACGGTGCCGGCGCGGATCACGTCGTGGTCGGCCACGCCGTCGATCGCCACGACCACCCGCTGCACGAGGGGGTCGGCGCCGGCCCTGATCACGACGACTCCTCGTCCGTCTCCCGCGTGCCCACGATCAGCACCGGGCACGGGCTGGCGGCGACCAGCCCGGAGCAGGTCTTGGCGATCGTCGGTCGGGGGCTGCGCCGGTCGCCTCGCGAGGCCAGGGTGATCAGGCTCGCCTCGCGGCGGCGGGCGACCTCCGCCAGCGCGGAGACCGGGTCGTTCGACGACACCACGGTCGAGGCACCGGCGTGGAGCGAACCCACGTAGCGTTGGGCCTCGGCGAACAGGTCGGCCGCGGCCTCCGGGCGGCCGAGCGGGGTGGCGGCGACCCGCACCACCTCCACGGAGCAGCCGAGCGCGCCGCCGACCGAGCGGGCCACCTCGAGCGCGGCCTCGGCTCGCGACGACCCGTCGACCGCCACCAGCACCGGGCCCCGCCCGGCGATCGGCCGCCCCGGCCCGGCGACCGGCGGACCACAGGCCGGGCCGACCACCACCGCGGTGTGACCGAACCGGTCGACCACGTGCTCGGCGATCGAGGCCTTGCCGGCCCAGCGATCGGCGTGTTCGCTCTCCATGACGAGCAACGAACGGTCGTCGAGCTGGGCGACGATGGCGTCCTCGATGGCGCGTTCGGCGACCTCGGGGTCGGGCGACGGGGCCTCGACGTGGAGGGTGCGGACCTCGAGGTCGAGGGCGGGGCCGAACAGCGCGGCCCACGCCCCGCCACCGTCGACGGTGGCGGGGTCGTCGACCGGAACGACGATCTCGGTGAACATCATCGGACCATCATCGCGCCCGGACGTCACCGGGACGCCAGCACGAACAACAGGTCGTAGGTGCTGAGGATCCCGACGGTGGTGTCGCCCTCGGTCACCACCAGGTGGTGGATGAACTCGTCGCGCATCAGCGCCGCCGCCTCGCCGATCGTGGCGTCGGCCCCGATGGTCACGACGGGACGGACCATCAGGTCGCCGACCGGCACCGACAGGTCGGGTTCCGGCCCGATCTCGGACATGGTGACCATGCCGAGGGCCTCGCCCCGCTCGTCGACGACGGGCAGCGCGTGCAGGCCTGCGCC
The DNA here is from genome assembly GCA_052032035.1 of Acidimicrobiales bacterium. Taxonomy (GTDB): domain Bacteria; phylum Actinomycetota; class Acidimicrobiia; order Acidimicrobiales; family SZUA-35; genus JAWSVN01. Next base: position 7,060 of record JBPEXC010000098.1, read on the forward strand.
GACGAGCAACTCGTGGGCTCGTGCCGCCGAGTCGATCGGCAGCAGGGTGATCAGGTCACCGGTCATCAGGTCGGCGACCGTGCTCGGGACGTCGACCGTGGGGGTCGTGGTGGAAGTGGTTGTGGTGGACATGGTTCTCGGCTCCTCCGGTCCGGTCACGACAGTTCGACGTCGTGGCGTGAGGTGTTGACGACGAGCACCGGGGTGTCGCCGCGCTCGGCGAGCCCCATGCAGATGCTGCCGAAGACCCGGCGGGCGAGACCGGTCTGGCCATGGGTGGCGGCCACCACCATGGCGGCTCGTCGGCCGTGGGCGAGGGCGGCGATGGCGGCCACCGGGTCGCTCTCGTGGATGACCTCCCAGGCGACGTCCAGCTTCTCGTCGGCGGCGAGGCGATCGGCCACCGACCGGAGGTAGGCGTTCTCCGACACCTCCTGGCCGCGAGCCCGGAGGCGAGCGAGGTGCTCGACCGTGCTCGGGTCGATCACACTGGCCAGTCGCAGCGTCTGGGTGTTGTTGCGTGCCATCGCCACCGCGGTGTCGATCGCTCCCTCGGAACGGGGCGACCCGTCGAGGGCGAGCACGATCGGCCCGTCGACCGAGGGCTCCTGGCACCCGGGGCCGCAGATCAACACCGCCCCCTTGCCGGAGCCACCGAAGCGGTCGACCACGGCGGTGTCGACGAGCCGCATGACCTCCTCGGCCACCGATGCGAGCCCGGACCACTGGGAGGCGTGCTCGCTGGCGAGGACGACGAGGGAGCCGGCGCGCACGGTGCCGGCGATGCCGTCGGCCACCGACCCGGCGACGACGTCGCTGGCGCTCACGTCGAGGTCGGGGTGGCGGGCGGTGAAGCGATCGGTGGTCTCGGAGAGGCCGAGGTCGATCTCGGAGTCGACGTCTCGCACGTGGACGAGACGCACCGGCAACTGCCAGTGGTGGGCGAAGCGGGCGGCGATCGCCAACCCACGTTCGTGGAAACGGCCGGTCTCGACCGGCACGAGCACCTCGGTGATCGGTTGGCCGGCCACCAGTTCGGCACGTCGTTGGGCCTCCTGGGTGGTCATCGTTCTGTCCTTTCGGGAGCGGATACACCCCGACCGTAGGAACGGGCCGTTCGGCGCAGAAGGGCCCGAAGTCACATCTCGGCCTCGCGTGCCGAGACTCGTCCCATGAGCTCCGACGCACCCGGCCTCGGCTCGGTCGCCGGCGTCCACGCCCGGATCGCCGAGATCCAGACCCGTCAGGCCGAACTCGATGCCAAGATCGGCCGCACCCCGCCGGCGTCCGCCGCCGTCTCGACCGACGCCGCCAACGCGTTCACCGCCGCCCTCGGCACCGCACTCAACGCCACCGCCCTGAACAGCACAGCCCTGAACAGCACCGCCCTGAACAACGCAGCGCTCGGCGAGGTCGACCTGTCGCAGTTCGGCAACGGTCGGATCCCCGAGCAGCTGTTGGCGCCGCTGCCGGGCACCGACGAGCGGCTCGCTCCCGAGGCGGCCGAGGCCTTCACGGCGATGACCCGGGCCGCGGCGGCCGACGGCGTGGCCCTCGAGGTCAACGACGGCTACCGCCCCCTCCACGATCAGGAACGTCTCGCCGACGAGCTCGGCCTCTACCGCGAGGGCGGGCTCGCTGCGGTCCCCGGCACGAGCAACCACGGCCTCGGCCTGTCGGTCGATCTCGATCTCGACGCCGACGCCCAACGGTGGATGCGGGCCAACGCCGAACGCTTCGGATTCGTCAACGACGTCGCTCGCGAACCCTGGCACTGGACCTACGCGGCCTGAGCCCCCGCTCCTCGGGGCGAGCCCCGGCGCAGGGCCTTCAGCGCTTCGCCGGCGAGCACGAGCGGCACGGTCGCCGCCCCGAGCAGCAGCCAGTCGCCGAGCGTCAACGGTTCGGTGTCGAGCGCCCGGGCCAGCGGGCCGACGTGGACCGCCGCCACCTGGGCGCCGAGCGAGGCGACCATGGCGCCCAACAGGACCGGGTTCGAGGTCCACCCGACCCGCCACAGCGATTGCCGTTCGGCCCGGAAGTTGAGCACGTTCGCGATCTCGAGCAGCACCATCAGCGTGAAGGCGAGCGTCCGGGCCCGGGCCTCGGTGGCGCCGGCGTCGAGCGCCAGGTGGAACACGGCGAGGGTTGCGAGACCGATGGCCACGCCGGCGAGCAGCACCGAGGTCGCCCCACGCCGGTCGAGGGGCCCGTCGTCGATCGAGCGCGGCGGGCGCTCCATCGCATCGGGTTCCGCTCGCTCCACCCCGAGGGCGAGGGCGGTGGCACCGTCGGTGACGAGGTTCATCCACAGGATCTGGGCCGGGGCGAGGATCAGCGGCCAGCCGAGGGCCACGGCGCCGCTGACCGCCACCACCTCCCCGAGGTTGGACGACAGCAGGTAGCGCACGAACTTGGTGATGTTGGCGAACTGCCGACGACCCTCGGCGACGGCGAGAACGATCGACGCGAAGTTGTCGTCGGTCAACACGACGTCGGCGGCCTCGCGGGCCACGTCGGTTCCGCGCTCCCCCATCGCCACGCCGATCGACGCCTGCTCGAGGGCGGGGGCGTCGTTCACGCCGTCGCCGGTCATCGCCACGACGTGACCGGCACCCTGCAGCACTCGCACCACCCGCATCTTGTGGTGGGGGGCGACGCGGGCGAGGACCGCCTCGTCGTCGACCGCGGCGAGCAGGTCACGATCGTCCATCGCATCGAGGTCGGCGCCGGTCAGGACCCGCCGCGCCGGGAGGCCGACATCATGGGCGATGGCGGCGGCGGTGGCGGCGGCGTCACCGGTCATCATCACGACCTTCACCCCGGCGCGGCGGGCCGTCGCGACCGCAGCCGGCACCTCGGCGCGCGGAGGGTCGTGGAGCCCGGCGATGCCCTCGAGCACCAGGCCGTGGCTCAACCGATCGAGGCCGTCGCCGGCCATCGACTCGGCGGTGTCGCAGTCCCGGCAGGCGAGCGACGCCACCGCGATCGTCCGCAACGCCCGCCCGGTCATCGCATCCAGCGCCCGGGCCGCCTCGCGCCGGGCCTCGGCATCGAGAGGGCGATGACTCCCGTCGGAGCGGCGGACGGCCGTGCAGCGGTCGAGGATCACCTCGGGCGCCCCCTTGGCCGAGAGTCGCCGCCCGACGGGGCCATCGGTCACCACCGCCATCATCTTGCGGGTCGAGTCGAACGGGAGCTCTGCCACGAGCGCGTCGTCGACGTCGCCGCAACCGATGCGCCGGGTGAAGCGCAGGAGGGCGATCTCGGTCGGACTGCCGGTGTCGTCAGCCGGGAGCTCGGCGAGGGTGGCGTGGTTGCAGCGGGCCGCCGCATCGGCCCAGGCGGCGAGCCCGGTGGTGGCCGGGAGGCGGGTCAGTTCCTCGACGGCGACCACGCCCCGGTCGGCCTGCCACAGCGACCGCACCGTCATCCGGTTCTCGGTGAGCGTGCCCGTCTTGTCGGTGCAGATGACGGTGGCGGCACCGAGGGTCTCCGCCGCTTCGAGGCGCCGCAGCAGGGCGTTGGAGCGCGCCAGCGATCGGATGCCGAGGGCGAGGGTGAGGGTGACGACCGCCGGCAACCCCTCGGGCACCACGGCGACGGCGAGGGAGATCCCGACCAGGAGCATCTCGGTGGCGTCGCGCCCCGCCGCGATGCCGACCGCGACGGTGAGCACTGCGACCGCCACGCCGGCGGCGCCGAGGGTGCGACCGAGACGAGCGAGGGTCCGCTGCAGAGGGATCTCGGCGTCGTCGGCGGCCTCGGTCAGCGACACGACGGTGCCGAACTCGGTGGCCCGCCCGGTGGCACACACCACCCCGGTCGTCCGACCGGTGCGCACGTGGGTGCCGACGTAGGCCATCGAGGTGCGCTCGGCGAGCGGGGTGTCGGCAGCGACGGCTCGGGGATCCTTCGAGACCGGGACCGACTCGCCGGTCAGGGCCGACTCGTCGATCGAGACGTCGGTGGTGTCGACGAGGCGGAGATCGGCCGGCACCTGGTCGCCGGCGGCGAGGATCACGATGTCGCCCGGCACCAGGTCGGCGGCGTCGACGCGTCGCACCGCACCGTCGCGGCGCACGGTCGCGTGGCGCACGAGCATCGCCGTCATCGCCTCGATCGCCTTCGAGGCCCGCCACTCCTGGACGAAGCCGAGCGCGCCGTTGGCGACGATGATCACCCCGATCACCGAAGCGTCGAGGTACTCCCCCACGGCGGCCGACACGGCGACGGCCACGAACAGGATCAGGCTGAGCGGGCCGGTGAACTGGCGGACGAGGATCGGCCAGGCCGACGTCGAACCGGCCGCCTCGAGGGCGTTGGAGCCGGCGGTCGCACGTCGACGGTGCACCTCGTCGTCGCCGAGGCCACGATCGATCGTGACCCGGTGGGCGCCCAGCACCCGATCGGTCGGGAGGGCGTGCCACTCCCGCGTCACGGTCGCCCGGCCCGGAGCGGTCGGGTATCCCCCAGGGGGTTCCCCGCA
>JBPEXC010000099.1:0-2607 GCA_052032035.1 Acidimicrobiales bacterium
GACCGGTTGTCACGCTGGGACGGCGAGGTCGCGCGGTCGGCGCGATCCCCGCGCCGGCAGCGGGTTCACCTGAGCGATCGGTGGGCGCGCTCGAGGCGTCGCGCAGCGGTCCGCAGCTGGCGCTCGACCTCGCGCACCTCGCCGCCCACCTCGTCGTCGACCGGCGCCTCGGCGGCGAGGTCGACGAGCCGATCGATCAGCTCGTCCAGGGTGCGCATCGAGGCGCCCAGCGCACTGCGATCGATCGTCATCGGGCTCCTCCGCGCCGGCTCGTCGACGGTCGCCCACAGCGGCGTCCGGAGCCGAATTCCCGGCCCGACCGGCGGGTCCGTACGGTAGCGTCGGAGAGGTGCTGAACCGGTTGGATCTGCGAGGACACGGGACCGACGTGGAGGGGCGACTGCCTCGGCCGACGATCGCCGGCGACGAACCCGTCGAGGTCGTCCGCTCGATCATCGCCGACGTCCGTGACCGGGGTGACGCCGTGTTGCTCGAGCTCACCGAGCGCTTCGACGGGGTGGCCCTCGAGTCCCTCCGGGTGAGCGACGCAGAGCTCGACGCCGCCGTCGAGGGGCTCACCCCCGAGCTGCGGGCGGCGATGGAGCGCTCGATCGCCAACGTCGAGGCCTTCCACCGTCACCAGCTCCACGAACCCGAGACGATCACCGCCACCGGCATGACGATCGAGGCCTATCAGCGGCCGGTCGACCGCGCCGGTATGTACGTGCCGGGCGGGCGGGCCGAGTATCCCTCCACGGTGATCATGACCGCCGTGCCGGCCAAGGTCGCCGGGGTGGAGGAGATCATCCTGTGCGTGCCGCCGTCGGCCGAGTGGGGTGGGGTCGCTCCCTCCGTGCTCGCCGCCGCCCGACTGGCCGGCGTCGACGAGGTCTACGCCGTCGGCGGCGCTCAGGCCGTGGCCGCGATGGCCTATGGCACCGACTCGATCCGTCCGGTCGACGTGATCGCCGGCCCGGGCAACGTCTACGTGGCGATCGCCAAGCAGGAGGTGTCGGGCGACGTCGGTGTCGCCGCCGCCTTCGCCGGCCCGTCCGAGGTCGTGGTCATCGCCGACGAGACCGCCGTTCCCGAGTTCGCCGCCATCGACGTGATGGTCCAGGCCGAGCACGGTCCCGACGGGCTCGCCTGGCTGATCACCTGGGACGAGGCGGTGGCCGACTCGATCTGCGCTGCGGGCGATCGTCTGCTCGACGCCGCGCCGCGAGCGGGCGACATCCGCTCCACGCTGGCCGAGGGTGGCTACGTCGCCCTCGTCGACGACCTCGACGCCGCCCTCGCCGTCTCGGACGCCATCGCACCGGAGCACCTCGAACTCCAGATCGACGGCGCCGTCGACGCCGCCCGCCGGGTCCGCAACGCCGGCGCGATCTTCTGTGGCAACCACGCACCGGCGTCGGCCGGCGACTACCTCGCCGGCCCCAGCCACGTGCTGCCCACCTACGGTTCGGCTCGCTTCTCGAGCGCGCTCACCGTCGCCGACTTCATGAAGGACCACCACATCGTGGTGATCGAGCCCGAGGGCATCGCCGATCTCGGCCCGCACGTCATCGCCCTGGCCGATCGCGAGGGCCTCGCGGCCCACGCCGAGTCGATCCGGCTCCGGCTCGACGGCGCCGAGAGCTGACCGATGGCTCGTCCCTCGATCCGAGACGACCTGGCCCTCTTCGCCAGCTACCACTCGCCCCAGGTGAGTGTCGACGTGCGGCTCAACACCAACGAGTCGCCGACTCCGCCGCCCGCCGAGTTCAGCGAGGCCGTCGCCCGCGCCGCCGCGTCCACGGAGTGGCACCGGTACCCCGACCGGGCGGCCGGCGCCCTGCGCTCCCGCCTCGCCGGTCTTCACCCCGATGCGGGCGCCGCCGCCGGCCTCGAGCTGTCGGCTGACCACGTGTTCGTCGCCAACGGCTCCAACGAGGTGCTGCAGACGATCCTGCTCACCTTCGCGGGCGCCGGCCGCACCGTCGCCACCTTCGAGCCGACCTACGCGCTCCACGCCCACCTCGCCAAGATCTCCGGTGCCCGCGTGATCGACGGCGGCCGTGACGACGACTTCACGATCGACATCGACGCCGCCGAAGCCTGGCTCCGGGCCGAGGCCCCGGCCGTGGTGTTCACCTGCTCGCCCAACAACCCGACCGGCATCGTCGAACCCCAGCCCACCCTCGAACGGCTGGCCGACCTCGCCGACGAACTCGGCTTCCTCCTCGTCGTCGACGAGGCCTACGGCCAGTTCGCGCCCTGGTCGGCCGAGGCGCTGCTCGCCGAGGACCGCAACGTCGTCGTCAGCCGCACCTACTCCAAGACGTGGGCGATGGCAGCGGCTCGCATCGGCTACCTGCTCGCCCCGAGCTGGGTGGTGGCCGAGCTCGAGAAGGTCGTGCTGCCCTACCACCTCGACGCCCTCAAGCAGGCCGCTGGCCTCGCCGCCCTCGACTTCGTCGACGACATGGAACGCCGGGTGGCCGAAGCGGTGGAGGAGCGGGGTCGGATCGAGGCCACGCTCGGCGACCTCGGCTGCACCGTGTGGCCCTCGGGCGCCAACTTCGTGCTGTTCCGCCCGCCCGCCGCCGACGGCGACCGGGTCTG